>JAJPKG010000185.1 GCA_021323815.1 Pseudomonadota bacterium | reverse complement strand
GACACGCTGGTACCGCCCTCGCACTATCAGAGCGACATTTCCCCCGTGATGGAACAGGTCATCATGCGCGCACTGGAATTGCGGCCAAGCGACCGCTTCCAGACCGCTGAAGACATGCGCTGGGCGCTGGCCGCGACCTTGCCACCCCCACCGCCGACGCGCCAGACGGGGGCGTTTCGCCAAAGTGGCGTGCTGAGCGGCACCGGCAATCTGGCTTCGGGTGTTTTACAATCGGGCAACATGCCATCCGGTCATCTGCATACAGGCGATTTGCGCGTGGCGGGGCAGTGGTTCTGCGCCACCTGCCAGGCGCGCAACACCAGCGACGCAGCCTATTGCATCCAGTGCGGCGCGCCGGCACCGACGATTGAGATGGACCTGCCGACGCGCATCATCCCGCAGCCGCTGGCGCAGAGCGGCGCGCTGAAAAACGCCGCGCCAGCCGCCCTCAAGAAGCGCGGCTGGGAAGTGATGGCCGGCCCCGCCGGCGGTGTGCTGCTGTGCGTGGCGGGCCGTCCGGGCCAGGGATTGGTCGCGTGCGGCGAGCGCGGTCTGGTGCTGGTCCACAACAACGAGACGTGGATCTCCCTGCCGATGGCGACATCATACACCCTGCACGCGGTGGCATCGGCCACAGGCCACGTATGGGCGGTGGGCGATTTCGGCACCGTGCTGCATTTCACCAACGGGCGCTGGTCGGTGTTGCAGGGCAACGTGGAAGACAGCCTGCACGCCATCGCCCTCGATTCCCCCATCTCCGGCTGGATCGCCGGCGCGTCGGGCGCGCTGATCGACCTGCGCGATCTGATGCTGGAACCGTTGCCGGTGCGACGTGGGACGATCTGTAGCCTCACCATCAACGACGTGGGCGATGGCTGGGCAGTGGGCAAAGACTCGCTGTTGCTGCGGCTGGTGCAGGGAACATGGAAGTCGCGCACCAACGCCACCGGCTGGGGCGACCTGTGGGGCGTGGACCACTGCGGTGAAGATGACGCCTGGGCGGTGGGCGAAAACGGCCTGCTGCTGCACATCGACAACACCGGTTGGCAGATCGGTCCCGAATTGGAATTGCCCACCCTGCGCGCCATCGCCTTCAATCGCCTGGGCGAGGGCTGGGCGGTCGGCGACCAGGGCGCGATGGTCTGGTTCGACGGCCAAGACTGGACGATCCCCGCCGATCATCCCACCACCGCCAACCTGCGCTCCGTCGCTTGGCTGACGGATGACGAAGCCTGGGCCATCGGCGAGCGTGGCCTGGTGTTGCGCTGGCGACGCTGAGCAATTCCCCATGTTGGTACCATCCCTCTTTCCCTGCGGAAGAGGGATTTTTGTTGATCCAATGTGTCCCGATTCGGGTATGTGTGATCGAACGGTTTCACTCTCACGACTCTTTGCTCGTTTTCGCCAAGAGTATGCTCGAAATAGGCCCAATTGAGGCGAACCGGAAATAACATCGAAGGATCTGACATGGCGAAACTGCCCGGAGTGGCAACAACGGATCTGATCGCATTTTCGCGGATGGATGCCGCAGATGGCGATGATGTATCAGGAACGCCATCTGCCCAGAAGAAGGCCGCACGCGGCGCGAAACGCTTGCCGTGCTGGGCGCGCGACGCAGTGGTCAGCCTGGCGCACGAACTGCGCAATCCCATGCAGTCTGCGCTGGGTTTCGCGCAGATCTTGCTGAACCCTGACTACACGGCGAATCTCACCCCGAAGCAGCGTGGCTATCTGCAACGGATCGTTGACGCTGTGCAGCAGATGGAGAGCATCATCCACTTCATGGCTGCCCCGGAACTGACGCCGGAGCAGTTGCGCTATCACATCCTGGCACCTGGCACGCTCATTCGCGCTGCTGTCGCGCAACTGGCCCCACAAGCGCGGGAAAAGGGCGTGCGCTTGCAGAGCGATGTGCCGCCGCGTCTGCCCAGAGCGCAACTCGACCGCGAGCGCGTGCTGCAAATCCTTATGAACCTAGGCGGCAATGCCGTGAAATTCACCCCCGCCGGCTCGACGGTGACGCTGGGCGCGCGAAGCGGGCGCGAACAAGGCACCATTGAGTTCTTTGTCCGCGATGAAGGTCCCGGCATCCCCAAACGCTATCAGCACGCTATCTTTCACCCGTTTGTGCAGGTGCCGCGCAAGACTAATGAAGAACCGCAAGGGCGTGGCCTGGGCCTGGCCATTGTCGAGCAACTGGTGACGCTGATGGGAGGGGCGGTCTGGGTGGAAAGCGAGCGGCAGCACGGGGCCACTTTTTGGGTGCGGCTGCCCATCCAGCAGCCGGAAAGCGCACCCAAACACGGCCCTAATCTGCGTGGCGCAGGCCAAGCAGCAGGCGATGATCGTTCAGGTAGGCACTGAAATGCTGCTCGGCCCATGATTGGATGGTCAGCCACAGGATGCGCAGCCCGAAATAGCCCAGCACGCAGCCGCAGAGGAGATTGACCCAGCGGAATGCGTGCGGCCCAAGCCAGTGCCTGCCCCAATGGAGCGCTGCCGTGATGATCAAACACCACAAGACTGCACCACAGAAAAAGCCCGCGAAGAAGATGATATACGCCGCGCCCGTCGCGCCTGAGGCGACAACACTGCTGCCCACCCCTGACCAGAAGGCCAACCCTACGGGATTTGCCACGCCGAAGACGACGCCGGTGCTGAAATCGCCACGCTTCGCTGAGGAAATATGCGCATCAGCAGAGCGACGCCTGGATGCTTCATGGATCGCCAGCCACGCCATGCGCAGCAGAAAACAACCGCCGGCTATGCCCAGGATCGTCTCAGCCGCGAGCGAGCGAGCAAAGAGCGCGACACCTGTCAGGGCGAGCACCGCCCAGAGCGAATCGCCAATCAGTGAGCCGGTCTCCACCCAAAATGCAGCCTGTGCGCCGTGCGTTACGCCCCGGCGCAGCGCCTCGGTGTTGACGGCTCCCGGCGTCGCGGCATATGCCAACCCCAACCCCACCGCGCTGAGGATAAATAGCCAGTTCATGACCCATCCCCTTCGTAATTAATGTCGGAAATGACGGAAACCGGTGAAGACCATTGCCAGGCCGCGCGCGTCGGCGGCGGCGATGACCTCCCCATCGCGCACCGAGCCACCGGGCTGGATGACGGCGGTGACGCCCGCTTTCACGGCCTCGTCGATATTATCCGCGAAGGGGAAATAGGCATCCGAGGCCAGCACCGCGCCTTTGCTGCGCTCCCCGGCACGCATGGCGCTGATGCGGATGCAGTCCACGCGGTTCGGCTGGCCACCACACAGACCCACCGTCATCTGATCTTTCGCCAGCACAATGGCGTTGGATTTCACATGCTTGACCACCTGCCAGGCGAAGAGCAGATCGGCCATTTCTACATCGCTGGGGGCGCGCTGCGTCACCACGTTGAGTTCGTGTTGGTCAATGACGCGTTGATTCGGCGTCTGCACCAGCAGCCCACCGCTGATGCGCCGCACATCCAGCGAGGCGAAATTTTCCGGCTCGGCAACGGGGCCGATGGGGTGGCGTGTGGCGACCAGAATGAGATTCTTGCGCTTTTCCAGCAGCGCCAGCGCATCATCATCGAAGCTCGGCGCGATGAGCGCGTCGTAATGCGACTCGCGGATCGCCTGGGCCGTCGCCAGATCGACAGGGCGATTCAACCCGATGATGCCGCCATACGCCGAGATGGGATCGCCGGCCAGGGCGTTGCGAAAAGCGGTTTCCAGCGAATCCGCCACCGCGACGCCGCACGGCGCGGCATGCTTGATGATGGCGGCGGCAGGCGCGGCGAAATCGCGCACCACGTTCAGCGCGGCATCCAGATCCATGATGTTGTTGTAGCCCAGTTGCTTGCCGTGCAGCGGCTCTGCATCGGCTAGCGTGGCGCGTTCCATTGCGCCGGGCGCGCGCCAGCGATACAGCGCCGCCCGCTGGTGGGGATTTTCCCCATAGCGCAACGCTTGGATGCGCGTCAGCGGCAGCGCCAGCTCGGGGGGGAACAGATCGCCTTCCAGCCCGGCCAGATACATGGCGATCTGCGCGTCATAGTTAGCGGTGTGAGCGAAAGCTTTGGTCGCCAGCCGCCGCCGCGTTTCCGGCTGCGTCGCGCCGCCGCGCTGCAATTCTGCCAGCACCAGCGGATAATCCGCCGGATCGGCAATGACCGTGACGGCAGCAAAATTTTTCGCCGCTGCACGCAGCAGCGTTACACCGCCGATGTCGATCTGCTCGACGGCATCCTCGACAGTGGCATCCGGTCTGGCGACGGTGGCGGAAAACGGATAGAGGTTGCAGACGACGAGATCGATGGGGATGATCTGCGCCGCCGCGAGCTGACCCATGTGGCCCGGAACGTCGCGCCGCGCCAGAATGGCCCCGTGAATGGCGGGGTGCAGCGTCTTCACGCGGCCATCCAACATCTCGGCAGAGCCGGTGACGGCGGCGACATCTTCAACGTGCAGGCCCGCCGCGCGCAACGCTGCCGCCGTGCCCCCCGTCGAGATAATCTCCCAGCCCAGGTCCGCCAAACCTCGTGCGAAGGGGATGAGATCGGTTTTATCGTTCACGGACAGCAACGCGCGCATCAAAATCGGCTCCTTTGGGTATCTCTGATCGAGAGGAATAGGACTCTCTGATTATGCAACATCCGCCGCCCCTTCACCAATCTGTGCATCTTCCGCCGTTGACAGAGAACCGTAACCCGCCGCAAGCCGCTTTCCCTTGAGGGTGTGCGGATAGGCGGGTTGTTCGTGGGCTGTAGCCCTTGTGTTCCACGCACATCTATGGTATCATGCGCGCATGCAACAGAAAGAAGTGAAAGAGAAAGTCACCTTTCTCTACCCCAAAGAGATCCTCGATGCCATGCGCAAACTGGCAAAGGACCACCAGCGATCCCTGATTGGGGAGATCATCTGGGCCTTGCGCCAGTACATCAAGCAGCAAGAACAGGAAAGGACGAACTAGGCGATGCCGACGACGTACCAGGCGTTCAAATACAAGCTGGAACCCACCGCCGCCCAGGCGGCGCTGCTGTGGGACTGGCTGCATGCCTGTCGTCGGCTCTCCAATGCCGCGAGCATCAGTGATGCAGGCTAGGGGCAATTCCTCACAAAACAGCCGAATGGTGCTAGAAACCATGCAAGGCAACATACCTCAGCCCAGAGGGGTTTGCAATTCCGAGCCGGGAGGTTTAGCTCCCGGCATTCTCGCCCGGCGATCATCTTTTGGAGGACAACAGCGATGGCGAACATGACCGATTACGAGGCGGAGTGTGCCAATTTTCGCCTTTCCATCCCGTCGGAATATAATTTCGCGTTCGACACCATCGAGCGCTGGGCGGCAGTGCCGAATAAACTGGCGATGCTGTGGCTGGGCCAGAACGGCGAGGAGCGCCGCATCACCTACGACGATTTCGCCGCGCGGTCGAACCAGGTGGCGAACGCGCTGGCCGCGCTGGGAATCGGCCAGGGTGAGCGCGTGTTGCTCATCGCCAACCGCATCCCCGAATGGTGGGAGACGATGCTGGGCTTGATGAAACTCGGCGCGGTGGCTGTTCCCGGCACGGTGCAACTGACGGCGAAAGATATCGCCTTCCGCGCAGGGGCGTCGGGCGCGACGACCATCATCACCGATGCGCCGAACGCCGACAAATTTGACGCCGTGCGCGAGCAATGCCCCTTCGTCACCCATGCCATCCTCATCGGCGACGAGCGCCCCGGCTGGGTGAATTATGAGACGACGGTGGCGCGGCAATCCCCGCGCTATGCCCGCCATTTCACCAAGAGCAGCGACCCCTGCCTGATTTACTTCACCTCCGGCACTGTCGGCAATCCCAAGATGGTGCTGCACTCGCACGCCTATCCCCTCGGCCACACCATCACCGGCAAATATTGGCTGGACCTCACGCCGAACGACCTGCACTATAATGCCTCGGATACCGGTTGGGCGAAGGCGGCGTGGAGCAGCCTCTTTTCGCCCTGGCTGATGGGCGCAGCGCTGTTTGTGCAGGATGCGCGCGGCAAGTTCAATCCCAAAGAACTGCTGGAATTGCTGACGCGCTATCCTGTTTCTACTTTCTGTGCGCCGCCGACGGTCTATCGCGTGCTGGTGCAAGAAGATCTGTCGCAGTATCGTTTCGCCGCGCTGCGGCACTGCGTGGGCGCGGGCGAGCCGCTGAACCCGGAAGTGATCGACGCCTGGCGCAACGCGACCGGCATCACCATCCGCGACGGCTATGGGCAGACCGAAACCGTGCTGGTCTGCGGCAATTTCCCGCCGCTGGAGGTGCGCCCCGGCTCGATGGGCAAACCCTCGCCGGGCTATGACCTGAGCGTGATCGATGACGAGGGCAACGAACTGCCGCCCGGCAAAGAGGGCGACATCGCCATCCGCACCACGCCGAACCGCCCGCCCGGCCTCTTCCAGGGCTATTACCAGAATCCCGAAGCCACCCAGCGCGCTATGCGCGGCAACTGGTATATCACCGGCGACCGGGCGTATAAGGATGAAGCGGGCTATTTTTGGTTTGTGGGGCGGGCCGATGATGTGATCATTTCGGCGGGCTATCGCATCGGCCCCTTCGAGGTGGAAAGCGCGTTGGTGGAACATCCGGCGGTGGTAGAAGCCGCTGTCGTTGCCAGCCCCGACCCCACGCGCGGCGAGATCGTGAAAGCATTCGTCATCCTGGCGCAGGGCTACGCGCCCAGCGACGAACTGGTGACGGAGTTGCAGGACTACGTCAAAAACGTCACCGCGCCCTATAAATATCCCCGCGAAATCGAGTTCGTAGATAGCCTGCCCAAGACGATTTCGGGCAAGATACGCCGCGTCGAACTGCGCGAGATGGAGCGACAGAAGAAGTTGGGGAAATAACTTGCACCTGAACGTCTTCTTCACCCCCTCCG
>JAJPKG010000117.1 GCA_021323815.1 Pseudomonadota bacterium | reverse complement strand
GGATTGGCATAGCGGCTGGCGACGAAATCATATTGCGTCGCGCTGACATCGTTGGCGACGTGCATCACCACCAGGTGAATGATCGCCAGAAAGACCAGCGCAATGCCGGAAACGCGGAAGAAATACCACGAGAAGACCTCGAATCCGGTGGCCGTTGCGGGATTCGGCTTCGCATAGACTGAGGCGCGCGTCGTTGCCATACGGAGATCTCCTTTCGCCTAGCCGCACAGGTGGTTGGGGCAGCCCTGGAAGACGGGCAGCATGATGTAATAGCCCATTGCCAGGAAGCCGACGATGGTCAACAGCAGCACGCCGATCCACATCGGCTGCTGATATTTCGCTCCCTTTGGCCAGAAGTCGATGAGGGTGATGCGCACGCCGTTGAAGGAATGATAAAGCACGGCGGCGATCAGCCCCAGCGAGACCACGCGCACGAACGGCAGGCTAAAGACCAGCAGCGCGTTATTATACACGGTCGGCCCGAAGCCGAGGATGGTGATATCCACGATGTGCACGAGCAAAAAGAGCAAGATCGCCACGCCGGTGACGCGGTGCAGCAACCAGGCCCACATGCCGGATTGACCACGATACATGGTGCGGATGTCTCCTCGTCGTTGTTTCGATCGGCTCCTTGCGGCATCGCGCGGAGCGACCCTGTGAAAGCACAATGGCTGGATAAGCCATTCTTTTGTAGTAGCGTACCATGATATCCGCTTGCCGTCCAATAGGGAATAAGGGTAGAATTGATAAGAGATACTTATGGGTGGAGAAAGGATCGCCATCGTGGTTCGCCGGGAGGTTGAACTTCCGGCTCGGAAAAGAAACTCCCTTTGGGGCCGAGTCTGTAACCAGTGGGTCCGTAGGGGCAACACGTGTGGTTGTTTTGGCGGATCGCAGGGGTGATTTCAATATCATGGACCTACGCCAGTTAGCAATCTTCCTGGAGACTGCCCGGTGGATGAATTTCACGCGGGCGGCGAAGGCGTTGCACATCGCGCAGCCGGCGGTGAGCCAGGCCATCGCTCGGCTGGAAGGCGAACTGGGTGTGACGCTGTTCGACCGTGCGGGGCGCGAGGTGCGACTGACCGAGGCTGGGGCGCGGCTGGTACCGCATGCCGAGCGCATTCTGGGCGATGTGGATGCCGCCGAGCGCGAGATTGCTCGGTTGCGCGGGCGGGCGCTGGGACGTATCAGCGTGGGGGTGACGCCGACGGTGGCGACGCACCTGCTGCCGCGCGCCCTGGCGGCGTATCGCGCCGAGAAGCCGGAGATCGAGGTGGTGCTGCGCGAGGGCGGCACCGGCGCGCTGCTGACGATGATCGAGCGCGGCGCGGTGGATCTCGGCATTGTGGTGCTGCCGATGGATCGTCCATCCCTGGATGCCGTGCCGCTCTTCACGGAGCCGCTGTTGCTGGCGGTGGCGCATACATCGCCGCTCGCCCGAAAAGCGCTGCAAGGGAGTGACGCGCATAGCGGGCACGCCGAATGGGCCGGTCCCGCGCCGATTCCCTTGCGCATGGCGGCGGATGAGCCGTTCATCCTCTATCGCGCCAGCTATCACCTGCGCTCGGCCACCATCGAGGGCTGCCGCGCCGCAGGATTCGAGCCGCGCGTGGCCCTGGAAGGCGGCGAGATGGAAACGGTGCTGCGCATGGTCGCCGCCGGCCTGGGCGTGAGCTTGGTTCCCCAACTCGCCTTCGAGGGGTCGCCCCGTCCCGGTGTCATCGCGTTGCCGGTGAGCGAGCCGCCCCTGGCGCGCACGCTGGGTGTGGCCCACCGCCACGACCGCCCGCTTTCTGCCGCCGCCGGGGCGTTTGTGGCAACGCTGCGAGTTGCAGTGGGACAAGCCGGCGCTTGATGCAGTTCACAAGTATACGCTGGAAACAGCCCGGCGGGGCTTTCTTTTTTGAGCAAGGGGGGTAGCCCCCGGCGGGCGTGCTATTGTTGCGCCGCCGTGATGAACGCCTGCACCACGTCGGGATCAAACTGCGTGCCGGCGTTGCGCTGGATTTCGGCGAGCGCTTCTTCGTGGGTGAGGGCGGGGCGATACGGGCGGGACGAGCGCAACGCGCCATAGACATCGCAGACGGCGACGATGCGCGCGCCCAGCGGAATCGCCTCGCCGCGCAGCCCGGCGGGATACCCCAGGCCGTCCCAGCGTTCGCGGTGCGAGGCAACAATGGGCGCGATGGCCGCCAGCACGCCGCCGACGCTGGTGAGCAGCCGCTCGCCCAGGTGCGGATGCTCGCGCACGAAGGCCCATTCTTCCGCCGTCAACGGCTCAGTTTTCTGCAAAATCTCCACCGGAATGCCCAGATTGCCGACATCGTGCAGCAGCGCGGCCAGCCCCACCAGGCGCGACTCTTCGATGGAACGGCCCATCAGCAGCGCGGTCTCTTGCGCCAGTTCGGCCAGGTTGCGGGCATGCGCGACAGCTTCCATGTCGTGCGCTTCCAATGCAGCAGTGAGCGCGTGGATGCTGCTGTGCCGCTGCGTCATATCGTCGATGTAGCTGATGGGATATGGCGCGGCCAGCGGCGCAGAGGGCGCGCGCTGCGCCCTATTTCCCAGATCCGGCGACATTTGCGCGCCGGGTGGGGAAGCATAGGCGTCCGGTGGCAATCCCTCGTCGCGCAGCAGATTGGGCGGGGTTTCGCGGCTCAGCGCGCTTTCGGCGGTCCGCAGCAACTCATCCGCTGTTGTGCCGTCGTCTGGGCAGAGGGCCAGGCCGGCGCGCAGCGTCACGCGCACCTGCTCGTGATGCCCTGGAATGGGGCTGGCCTCATGCAGCACCAGCAGTGGTGCGTGCGAGACCGCCGCCACAATCTGCTCTACCAATTGCTGCACGCCAGGGAAATCCTGCCCGGCGCGCACGATGGCGAAGCGGTCGCTGCCGAGTCGTGCCAGCAGATCGCCTTCCGCCAGCTTCTCGCGGAAGCGTTCGGCGACGGCAAACAGCACCTCATCGCCGAAGCGATGGCCGTAGCGCGTGTTGATGGCGCGAAAACCGTCGATGTCGAAGACGACCAGGGCCAGCGGGCGGTCATGATCCACCGCGAATGCGACATCGGTCGCCAGCCTTGTCATCAGGGCGGTGTGGGTGATTGCGCCGGTCAGGGGATCGTACATGCTGCTGCGTGGCAGAGCCTCGCGTGCCGCTTGAAGGTCGCTGAGCGCTTTGCGCTGGCGCTCAAGGATCTCCGTTGTGCTCGCTGCCATCTCGGTCAGTGCCGTCAGCGCCGCCACGATCTCGCGGATGGATGCCACCTCTGCCATAGCCGGTGCCGGCTGCGCAGCGAGCGCAAGCTTTGCGTGTGCCTGGGCTACTTGTTGTTGCGCGGCCAGCGCGTGCTCTTCCCATTGCCGCGCCGCGCCGCGTTCGCGCCACAACAACACGGCGACGGCAATCAACAAGGCGATGATGCCGAATATCACAGCCGGAAACACAGCCAATGTCATAGTCGCAATCCTCTCGTCGGCCAGGTTTGTGGCCCCCCCGGCCTCCTCTCCAGCTTTGCTGGGGAAGGGTGTCTAGCAACAAACCGATCTGGGCAGCAGGTATCAGGATGATTCGATCCCTCTGCGCTTCTTTTATCGACGCGCGCTGCCGAGACTGCCAGGGCATTTCAGCACCATATTTGTGGGAATATCAGCGGGAGAAGTGACTGTGGATAGCCCTTGGGGATGTTGCATAGTGAGCAATGTGCTTGACGCCCATTTCCATAAGCAGCGACTCGCTTCTAAATCAAGGGAATGCGCGTCAGAAGGGAATGCTGTCATGAATCTGTCTGCAACACGCGCCGGCTTGGGCGCGACCATCATCGTGGCATTACTTGGCCTTGCGGCATGCGGCGTCACCACCAATAGCGGTCCGGGCGCGCAACCGACAGCCACAGCGACCACCGCAACGACGCCAGCCGCGTTCGCCGTCACCAGCGTTGATCTGGCGGTGAATCCGTCCGATATCAATGGGACGGCTTGCGGCACATCCGTCACGTTCACCTATACCGCGACGTTCCACGTTCCCGCGGGCACTCCCGGCGGCACGATTCAGTTCATGTATACCACCAACAATGGGCGGTCTTCGACCAATGCCAGCGTGAATGTCCCTGCCGGCGCGACATCTGCGACCTACACCTTCACCACATCCGGCAATCTGCCGGCGGATCATACGTTCCCCGGCGTGGCGGAAGTCATTGTCACCAGCCCCGGCAATGCCCAATCCCCCCAGGTCACGGTAGCGGGGCAGTGCGCGTTGGGATCATTCAAGGTCACAAGCATCGACATATCGGTTCATCCAACGACGGTGAGCAACGTCACCTGCGGAACTACCCTGACAGCTACCTGGACGGCGATATTCCATATCCCTGCCAACACCTCAGGGGGAACGATTCAGTTGGACTATTCATGGAACGAGGGGCGCGCCTCTTATAACGGCAGTGTCAACGTTCCAGCAGGGGCGACGGCTGCATCCTTTTCGTTTTCCCATACCGACAAGGTGGAACCAGATCATTCGTTTCCGCAATATGGCAGCGTGCATGTGTCCGGTCCAAATACCATTCTGTCGCAGGAGGTCATTCCGTCAGGAACGTGCCATAGCTGAATGCGGTTTCGCGGCAAAAAGTGTCACGCGCGCCCATCGAATCCTTTGTCTCCGCGCCGGTGGCCGAGGCGCTGCGCGCCAGGTTCGCCCAGGAAAAAGCGGCACCCTGAACAGGATGCCGCTCCGCGTGTGGTACGGTTCAAAGGCTAGAAGCCGCCGATGCCATCAGGCGTGCCCAGGCCGGTCGGGCCATCCCAACCAGGGACTGCGGTACAGAGATCGCTGCCGCAGTTTGCGGTTTTGCCGCTGGTGACATCATACAGGCTGCTGGTATGGCTGTAAGGATACGAGCCATAGGTCACGCTGCTGGCATTGCCTGCCAGGGCATAGGTGCTGGCGACAATGGGGGAAGCAACGCTGGTGCCACCAAAGACGAGCCATCCGCTCTGACCTTGATAGCTATAGCTGTCATAGACATCTACGCCATGATACGGATCAGCGGTGGCCGAGACATCGGCGACAGCACGATTGTGGCAATTGCCTTCGAGGGTTGTGGTGCCACTGACATCAACATTGCCGGTGATGTTGGCGATGTTCTGCCAGGACTGCTGTGCCTCATAGGCGCTGCACCCGCTGCCGGCACCCTCGGTGCTGCTAGTGCTCCAGACCGACTCACACCAGCCACGCGTGGAGGAGCACTTGGTCAAGCTGGTGCCGCCAACGGCTGTGACATAAGGGGACGCTGCCGGGTACTCGACCGCATAGCCGCTATCGCCGGAACTGACGGTGATGACGACGCCGGGTTTATTAAAATGGGAATCATAGCTGGTCTCGCTGCTAGACTCCGATTCGCCCCAGCTGTTGGAAACGTAGTTTGCGTGGCTGGTGGCGTAATCTTCTGCCGCAAAGAGATTGCTGTTGCTGTTTGAGGATGCCTCGACCAAAAGGATGTTGCAATTCGGGCAGACCGCGCTGACCATGTCAAGGTCAAGCGAGATCTCCTGTGCCCACCCGCCGTTGTTGCGCGGCAGGCTGCTGCCACCATTCTGGTTCACCTGTTTGAACGAGGTGCCGTTTGTGAGCAGCGGGATGCCGAACTCGGAACGATAGGTGTTTACATCGCTAAAGGCGTTGGGATCGTTGTACGCATCGACGATGGCAACGGTGATTCCACTTCCATTGCTCCCAGAATACGAAGCAAGGTTGTAGGCGTTTTCCACGTCGCACGCTGTGTAACCCGGATAGGTGTTGCCGGCGGTGGGATTCGTCGGGCAGCCGTTGGTGACTGCTGACGGCGTGCCGCCCTTACGCGCACCGGGGATAGCCTTACCCTGGGAAAGATACAGGGCATGGCAACTGGCCGCACCAACGGCCGCTGGGCAGCTATGATAATAACTGATTGCAGGGCGAGATGAGGCCGATTGCGGAGCTGCGCTTGCTTTGCCAGTAAGCGCCATCCCGAAAACGAGAGCGGCGACAATGATGGCCGCGCCAACAACGGCCCAAACGCGAGGAAAACGCATGGAAGGCTATTCCTCCTCATCAATAGGTTGCCGCACTTGGTAGTGGCAACACCCCAAACTCTATCGCACCTCTTATGAGAGGAGAGTTGGTGCCGGAACAAAAGCCGATCAGTACTTTAGTAGTTCCGTTGGCACCGGTTTTGTTATTCCAGGTTAAAAAAACTTTTCACTCTTGTGTTATCGGCCAACTTCTCGCGCATCACTAGGGGGAATCGTGTCCAGATGTTTTGCGAAAGGTTGGCAGCATAGCAAGCACATGTTATCCTCATTCCGGCAAGTGAAATGGCTTGCTTAGCAGAAAAGCATCGTTTGGCGACTGAATGGCAGCAAGTGATTCAGGGATCTCTTTCCTACACCGCTTTTCAACAAGATCTGAATGTCTTTTACCAAAGGCATGGCTTCAAGCATGGTCGCACATCAAGCGCACAAAGCTTGATTCTGCCAATTACTCAAGCCTTGGAGAGGTATACGTGAAGCAGATTCCCCAGCAAAAGATCTAATTTTATTGTGGATCTGCGAGCGCAGAGATGGTCCTGAATTATTTAAGCCATGATACATCGCAGTCCACACTGGCAGGTAGCTCCTACTTGCAGACGGATGAATATGGTGGCACTAAGTCCACAGTGTGGATTCACCAGAGGCACCCTCGACCGGTCTGATGGGCGAGATCATCTCCGGCGTGTCGTGGCGGGCGTTGTTGACGAGCGTGCTGACGGGGAACGCTTCCATCTGGTCGGCGGGGTAGGGCTTGAGCAGGCGCATCACCTGGAAGGGATCAGTGATGCCGGGGTCCAGCCATTCGTCCTCGTTCTCGCGCGGCAGGATCACCGCCATGCGGTTGTGCAGCGGCGCGATGAGATCATTCGGCTCGCTGGTGATGATGGTGTAACTCCACAGGTCGCTGCCATCCGGCGCGCGCCAGTGGTCATACAGCCCGGCGAAGGCGAACAGCGCATCGTCGCGCAGGTGGATGAAGTAGGGCTGTTTCTTGCCGCCCTTACCGGCATCTTTGCTGGGCGACCATTCATAAAAGCCATCGGCGGGCACCAGGCAGCGCTGGCGGCGGAGGGGCGTGCGATACATCGGCTTCTCGGCGATGCCTTCTGCCCGCGCATTGAACGTTGAGAGCGAGGCGTTCGGCTCTTTCGCCCAGGCCGGCACCAGCCCCCAGCGCATCATCTGCATCTGCCGCGCCTCGCCGTGCTGCACAATCACCGGCATCTGTTGCGTTGGCGCGATGTTATAGTGTGGCACCAGCGTTCCGGTAAATTCGTCCACACCGAACCGCTGCTGAATCTCTTGCGCCGAGTGGCGTAGCACGTAACGACCGCACATATCATATGTCTCCTGGTTGCTGTAACTTCTCTTTGTACTATTCTATGGCGCGCCCCCTGATTCGGTCATCTCATGAAAGGAACTTCCTCTATGCGAACCCATCGCATGGCATGCAGCTTTGCCTTGTCGTTGCTCGCCGCGCTCGGCGTTACCGCCTGCGGCGTCTCATCTTCTTCCGGCAACAATGCGGGGGCCGGCGGCGTCTATGGTTCACCATCCACTACCGCGCCGACCGCCACATCCGCGCCAGCGGCATCATCCAGCAGTTTGCCCATCAAGACTGCGACAGTCATGGTTTCCGGCATGTCCACACTGGTGCTAACCAACGCGCAGGGCTTCACGCTCTATTACCACACGCCAGACACGGCCACCTCGGTGTTCACCGGCGCATCCTGGCCGCCGGTGCTGTCACCCAACGGGCCGCCCACCAGCAGCGGCTCGCTTCCCGGCAAACTGGGTGTGCTGAATGATGCGAATGGCGCGCAAGTGACCTATAACGGCCACCCGCTCTATACCTTCGCCGGGGATAGCGCGGCAGGCCAGGCGACGGGAAACGGCCTCGGCGGCGTTTGGTTTGTCGCCACGCCGAATCTTGCCCCGTCATCCCATCCAGGACCCACCCCTACCCCCGGCAAACCGTGCTACGGCTATTATTGCCCTTGACAGGCAGCAAAGCCCCAGCATATACTGAGAGACAAGGGCGAGGTATGTCATCGCCCCTACAAGGCAATCGCATATTCAGGCATCTGCGGGATGAGTAACCGTAAGCGCGCTGCCAGCGAGGGACGGCCACCGGGTGCAAGCCGTCTTCTGCCGCGCGGCGGTGAACGTGGCCCGCACACGCTTCCGGGATTGAAGGCCCTATTCCCATACCACAGTTGGAGAGGGAAGTGAAGGCCAAAGTAGGTTCCGGCGTTCGCGCTCGTTACGCGCCTTGAGGCACAGACCCAGCCTGCGCAGGCAGGCTTCGCGATGGAAGCCCAGCGGGTTTACTCGCCGGCGTTTTCGCCGCGCGAACTTTCTGTGCAAACAAGGTGGTACCGCGACGGCCCCGCTCGCCCTTGAGTGAGCGGGGCGTATTTGTTGTGGGCGAGATCGCCCATCACAACGGAGGGTACCTCAACATGACCGCAACCGAACCGCGCCCCGCGCTGGATCTGCCCAAAGGCTATGAGCCGGGCAAGGTCGAACAGCGCATCTATCAGTTCTGGGAAGAAGGCGGCTATTTCCGCCCGCGTCCCGATCCCACCAAAAAGCCGTTCGTCATCAGCTTGCCGCCGCCCAACGTCACCGGCGTCTTGCACATGGGCCATTTCCTGACGGACACCATCGAAGACATCATGATCCGCTATCATCGCATGCGGGGCGATCCCACGCTGTGGGTTCCCGGCGAGGATCACGCGGGCATTGCGACGCAGAACGTCGTTGAAAAGCATCTCGCCGAGCAGGGGACCAATCGCCACAAGCTGGGGCGCGAAAAATTCGTCGAGCAGGTCTGGGAATGGGTCGCCGCCTATAAAAAGCGCATCCAGGCGCAGATGCGGCGTTTCGGCGCGTCCGTCGATTGGAGCCGCGAGCGCTTCACACTGGATGAAGGCTTGTCGCGCGCGGTCCGCGAAGTCTTCGTCACCCTCTATGAGGAAGGTCTGATCTATCGCGGCAGACGCATCATCAACTGGTGTCCGCGCTGTATGAGCGCCATCTCGGATCTCGAGGTTATCAACCAGGATACGCCGGGCAAGCTGACGTATATCAGCTATCCACTGGAGCCGCAGGAGGGCGATCCCGCAGAAGGCTTGCAGATCGTCGTCGCCACCACCCGGCCAGAGACGATGCTGGGCGATACCGCCGTTGCCGTTCATCCTGAAGATGGCCGCTACAAAGACTGGATCGGGCGCATGCTGATCTTGCCGCTGATGGGCCGGCGCATTCCCATCATCGCGGATGACGCGGTTGAGATGAGCTTCGGCACCGGCGCAGTCAAGGTCACGCCGGCGCACGACCCCACCGACTTCGAGATCGGCCAGCGACACGATCTGCCGCAGATCCAAGTCATCGGCTTCGACGCGAAGATGACCGAGCACGCCGGCAAATATGCCGGGCTGGATCGCTATGAGGCGCGCGCGCGCGTTTTGGCGGATCTGCATGCGGCGGGGCGCATCATCAAAGAAGAGGATTACACCATCCCCATCGGCCACTGCGAGCGCTGCGACACGGTTGTTGAGCCGTTGATCTCAGAGCAATGGTTCGTCAAGATGCAGCCGCTGGCGACGCCCGCGCTCAATGCGCTGCGCTATGGCCAACTGCGCTTCGTCCCCGAACGGTTCAGCAAGACCTATAGCAACTGGCTGGAAAATATCCGCGACTGGAACATTTCGCGCCAGTTGTGGTGGGGGCATCGTATTCCGGCGTGGTATTGCGGCAACTGCGGCGCAACCACCGTCGCCAGGGAAGATCCAACCGAATGCCCGAAGTGCGGCAGCGCGGAACTGACGCAAGATCCCGACGTTTTGGATACGTGGTTCAGCTCGTGGCTGTGGCCGTTCAGCACGCTCGGCTGGCCCGACAACACGCAAGATTTGCGCGATTATTACCCGACGAGCGTCATGGAAACCGGCTATGACATTATCTTCTTCTGGGTTGCGCGCATGGTCATGGCGGGCATCCATTTCACCGGCGTTTTGCCGTTCCACACGGTCTATCTGCACGGGATCATCCGTGACGAACTTGGCCGCAAGGTCAGCAAATCGCTCAAAAATGGATTGGATCCTATCGAGACGGTCGATCAATATGGCGCGGATGCGCTGCGCTTCACGCTGACGACCAGTTCCACACCGGGCAACGACATCAAGTTGTCGCCCAGCCGCATCGAGGGCAACCGCAACTTCGCCAACAAGATCTGGAACGCCGGGCGGTTCGTCCTGATGACCACCGCCGATTTCGCCGGGCCGCTGACGCCGCTGGAACGCATCAAACCGCGCACCCTGGCGGATAGGTGGATTCTCTCGCGGGCGCAGCGCCTGACGCGCGATGTCACGCAACTCATCGAAGAGTTCGATTTCGGCGAGGCAGGCCGGCGCATCTATGAGTTCATCTGGTCGGAATACTGCGACTGGTACCTGGAGATCGCCAAGATCCAGATGGCCGGCGAGGGCGACACGCCGGCGAGGGCGACGACGGCGGCCATCCTGCGCTCGGTTCTCGATCGCGCCTTGCGGCTGTTGCATCCTTTCATGCCGTTTGTCACCGAGGAGCTGTGGCAATATCTCGTGGGGGCGCATGGGGAAGGACGGGAACACGAAGGCCACGAACATGCCACGAAGGGTTTACATGGGATTGTCGAGACCAAAGCTGAAAGCAATGGGGTGATGTTGCCGCGACCGGCGCTGATCGTCGCGCCCTGGCCGGAAGCCGAGGCGCGGCAGATCGATGAGCGGGCCGAGGCGGATTTCGCGTTGCTGCAAGCGATCATCACGCGCATCCGCGACGCGCGGCAACAGGCCGAGGTCGAGAGCGGGCGGCGCATCAAGGCGATTCTGGTCGCTGGATCGCGGGCGAAGCTGTTGCGCGAGCAATCCGCCAGCATCGAGCGGCTGGCGCAGACCGAACCGCCGGAAATTCTGGCGAAGCAGGCGAAGAAGCCGGAAAAGGCCGTCACACTGCTGGTCGAGAACGTCGAGATCTATCTGCCCCTGGCAGGGATGGTCGATCTCGCCAAAGAGCGCGCCAGGCTCGATGCCGCCATCGCTGACGGAGAGGCCAACGCAGCGCGCATCCGCGCCAAGCTGGTGAACGAACAGTTCGTCACGCGCGCCAAGCCGGAGGTCGT
The DNA here is from genome assembly GCA_021323815.1 of Pseudomonadota bacterium. Classification (GTDB taxonomy): domain Bacteria; phylum Chloroflexota; class Ktedonobacteria; order Ktedonobacterales; family JACDGC01; genus JAJPKG01. The sequence goes on along the minus strand of JAJPKG010000117.1, from coordinate 178 downwards.
TCAGGGCGAACGCGACCGCCTGGCCGCGCAAGAAGAGGCGCTGGGGAAGTTGCGAGCGCGCCGGGCTGAACTGGGGGAGTGAGGCCAGCCGGCGGTATTGATTGAAAGATCAATACCGCCGGCTCATCCGACGCTGATGCAAGGCAAGCTGCTGTAGCCGAGATTTTATAAGGCGTTG
>JAJPKG010000143.1 GCA_021323815.1 Pseudomonadota bacterium | reverse complement strand
TCGCCTTCTTCGGTGAGGATGTTGCCCAGCAGCGCGTGCGCCATCGCGTCGTTCTCATCGGCGGCCAGCGCGTCTTCATAGACCAGCCGCGCCTCAGGCTGGCGATCCACCGCTTCCAGGGCGCGACCTAGCCGCCAGCGTATCTGTGGCGACTGCGGGTCCAGTTTTTGCGCGTTCTCAAAGGCTTCCACGGCCTGGGTATAGTTCTGTTGCTGCATCAAAATGTCGCCCAAGTCCGCCCACGCGCCAACGGTCGGCTGCATCTGGATGGATTCGCGCAGTAGCGTTTCGGCTTCATCCAGGTCCGTGCCGCGCATCATCAGCAGTTCGGCCAGCAGGGTCAGGGACTCAGCATTGCGGTCCAGTTCCAGCGTCTTGCGCGCGGCGGTCAGGGCGAAATCCAGCCAGCGCTGCGCGCCTTCGGTGTCGTCACCCTGCGCCAGCGATTGCGCCTTGCGATAATCCATCAGCGCCAGGTCGCGTTGCAGCCGCGCGGTATCTTGGAAGTGCGCCAGCATGCGATGCGTGATCGCCGCCGCGCGATCCCACAGGCCGATCTCCGCCGCGTGGTCGTGCAGCCGTTCGTGTAATTGGCGGTCGGCGGGCAGGCGCATCAGCGCGCACTCGCCCAGGCTTTGCGATTCTTGCGCCAGGGCGATCACCTTCAGCGCCGCCTCGCGTGCGACCTCTTCGCTCTGGGGCTGCGCTGCCGCGCCCGCCTCGGCCTCTTGCCACAGCGCGTCGCTGCGCTGCAACAATTCGTCCACCGGCTGTGCCTGCGCCGCCAGCGCCTCGTCGCGGATGCGCGCCAGCTTCCATCCGCCCCGGATGGCATCGCGCTCCATGGACACGCTGACCCAGAACCAGTGGCGCTGGCTGTCAGGATTCATGAGCGTTGCTATCGGCATCTCGCTCAGTTGCCCGCTGATGGGCGTCTCTTGATATTCTAGCGACCAAAAGAGCGCGTAATTCCGGCGGTTCGCGTTGGCCGCGGACGCGCCCGGCAGCCAGATGCCACTCTGTTCCTGCGCCTGGGGCGTGATCGCGCCGATCTGAATGCGCGCCGGCTTCGCTTCATCCTGCCACTTGCGGCGTAGCGCGATGAACTCGGCGCGCGTCTCCTTTTCGCGCAAGGCGTTGCGGTCGGCCAGCAGATCATAGGCCAGGGCGTAATCGCCGAAGCTCCACGATCCCCAAAAATTCACCAGCGTCTCTTCGGCCTCGGCTTCGGGGTCCAGCAGCAGCCGCTCGACGGAATCATCCGCCTGCACGTCGTCGCGCTGGATGCGCCTGCGGATGACCGCGCTGATCTCGTTCCACGACGGATCGGGCGGCGTGTTGCGCCACGCGCCTTGATCCAGCGCGGCCTCGATGAGCGCGCGCGCCTGGGGCAAGGTGATGTGCATCCAAGAGAAATGCTGCTCGTCGCGGATGGGCGCAAGCACCTCGCGCTCGAAGCGCCGCTGCGTCATCGGCTCCACGTGGCGGGCGTCCTGGATGCGCCCTTCCCACAGGTTCAGCGTCATCACGAAGCCGTCAATGTCGCCGGGCTGGTTTGGGCGCGTCCATGCCAGGCCCAGCACCACCTCGCTCTTTTCCCGCGTGCGCGAGGCCCAGCCCTGGATAAATTCCGGCGCGGCGGCCCCCGGTTTTTCGGCGGTGTCGTCATGCAAGGCGGGGCGCGGCACGGCGATGGTGGGGCGCACGCCGGCTGAGCGCAAGCGAATGACCGAACGCCGCGCCTCTTTCGCCGCCGCTTTGTCGATGGCTAACTCTGCCAGCGCCTCAGCAATATCCGCCGCTGCCAGGGCATTGTCGCCGCGCTGATTGCCCAGCATGGTGGCGAATCCCACCTGCTCCGGCTCAGCCAGATCGGTAATCGGCACCAGTGCCACCTGCATTCCCTCGCGGTCGCGCGCTGTTCGCAGGTTGGCGGCGATCACCGGAATCTGGTCGATCATTGCTGCCATGATCTCTGGATCGATGGCGCGGCGCGCGGCACCGCTGGGTTTCGTGGAATCGCGATTCTGATCGTTGGGTTTGGGCATGACGGCGCTCTCTTCTCTCTATCTCAACCAGCGTAATCAGCAGCGTGCATGACGCGCTCACAATTCGCGTGTCGTTTCATCATAGCACATAGGGCGTGGCATGATGCTGCCGGGCGCCCCCGCCATCATCCAAGGTTCGCTTTGAAAGGGAGCGAGGATATGTTAGCTCTTTCACTTCGGACTATCTTGCACTACATGATAGAGTATGATATACTCTTAGTACCATGCAATGCATGATAGCGCTGGGCTGAGGTGACAGTGGATAATCGTTCGACACAACTGCTCAAAGGCACGCTGGATATGTGCTTGTTAGCCCTTCTAGCTCGCCAGCCATGCTATGGCTATGACATCGTGCGCCAGCTCACCGAATATGGGCTGGACCTGGTGAGCGAAGGCAGCATTTATCCACTGCTGAGCCGCCTGCAACAGAGCGGCTATATCGACAGCTACCTGGTTTCATCAACGGAAGGGCCGAAGCGCAAATATTATCGGCTCCTGCCCAAAGGCATTAAGCAATTGGAGCAATGGCAGGCGGAGTGGGAAGCATTTGCGCAGGCGGTGGAACACATTCTGAATGGAGGGCATGCAGACGGATATGGTCAATCAACAGACACAGCAACAGATCACTGATCTAGTAAACGCCTGTAGCGGTTACTGGGAGCTTCGGGGCATTGCGCCGCAAAGGCGAGATGAAATGCGCCTGGAATTGGAGCAGCACCTTGAGCGAGCTGCCAGTGATGGCAGATCGTTGGAGGCTGTTGTTGGCCCTAATCCCCTGGCATTCGCGGAGGAGTGGGCTCGAGAAATGCCCAGCCGATTTTCCGGCGGCTTCAGCGGCATCCTGCGCTGGGTGATCTTCCGGTGGTTGGCGTATGTCCTGACGTTTTTCGCCATCATTGCGCTGTTCGAGCATCTGGTGCTGCGGTCGTCTACCTTTGCGTTTATACTGCTCCATGTGCTGATATTGTTCGGCTTCGCCTTATTTGGCCTGTTTGAAGCTCTTGCCGGCTTCTTGGCACCCCGCATCGTGACGCGCGATCGGCGCGAGTTGTTGGCCTTCTCGATCTATGCTGCGATCACGGTGCTGTTGCTGGTGATCTTCCGCGTGGCCGGGGTGTCGCTGACGACCACCCTTTTTCGCTGGGAATGGCCGATTACGGCGCTGATTGCGCTGGGCGCTATAGCGCTATGGGGACTGAGGCTCCGCTCTGCCAGATAAGAAGATATCTGGTGGTCGCCCGATGTGCGCTCGTTTTCTTGTTCCGCTGTTTCTGCGGGAGATTGCCCTGTTGCATCAGCGAATTTTGACGACTGTAGGAAGTATCAGCGTGCATCATCCCCATCCGCTGCCGATGATCATCGGCAGCGGGGATCATTTCTGCGAAAGGCGGCTCTCACCACATGACCTTGCCCCTCAGCAACATTCGCCCGGATGACCCCGGCTATGAACTGGTGCGCAAGCGCGTGCTTGAACTCACGGGCATCGATCTGAACTGCTATAAGCGCCCGCAGATGTTGCGCCGGCTGGATGCCATTCTTTCGCGCTGCCATGCGCCGAACCTGCAAGCATTGGCCGCCGAGCTGAAACCCGGCTCGGAAGTGCTGAAAGAGTTCATGGAACGCTTCACCATCAATGTGTCGGAATGCTTCCGCGACCGCCCGCGTTTCGAGCAGTTGCAGCGCGAGATCATCCCCGCGTTGGCCAGGCGCAATCCCGCCCTGCGCCTCTGGAGCGCCGGCTGCTCGTATGGTGCGGAACCTTATTCGTTGGCGATCATCCTGAAGGAAGCTGGTCTCTCACAAGCGCGCATCCTGGCAACGGATATCGATCCCAAGATCTTGGAAGCGGCGAAAGCGGGGGAAAGCTTCACCGCCAACGATCTGCGCAATCTCAGCAAAGACGTGGCCGCGCGCTACTTCACGCCCATTGCCGGGGGGCGTTTTCGCGCGGCAGATGCTTTGCGCCCCTTCATCACGTTTCGTCAGCAAAACCTGCTGGGCAAACCGCCAGCGGAACAGTTCGACATTGTGCTGTGCCGCAACGTAACCATCTATTTCACCGAAGAATCCAAAGATGCGGTGACGCAGCACCTCACCAGCACCCTGCGCCCCGGTGGCATCCTCTTCATCGGCGAGACCGAGACGATTCACCGTCCCAACCGCTTCGGCCTGGCGCTGAAATCCACCTCGTTTTATGAGCGCGCGGCATAAGCGGGTACGGGACACGGAAGACAAGGAAATTTCAGCAGACCCTAGCCCATCGGGGTTTCTGTTCCAAGCCGGGAGCGATTGTGCTTTCACCCCATCTCCCGGCGATCACCTTGATGCTGGAGCACTTTTCCCGTTTGCGTGTCAGGGAGCTGGACACAGTTGCACCTGCTGCTCGCTGTTGTCATAAAGCTGCCACTCGCTGCTGGTGAGATTGCGGTTTGCCACAGTGCACGCCCGCTGTTGCAGATGAGTGATGCCGAGTGGATAGGTATCCACTGCGCTGGCGTTGACGAAGTTGACATCACCGTCAGCCGAGAATGCAAGCGACGTACTAACTGGATTGCCGATCGGCACCCCCAGCGGCTGTTGTGCTGCGATGCTCCACAATTGCAGCGCCGGCGAATTCACCTGGATGGTATTGTATGGTCCCTTGCCATTGGTGGCATCGCTTGGGTTGATGACGGCTGCCAGGGTAGTGCCGTCCGCGCTCACGGCCAGCGCCTCGATGATCCCCGCTTTGCTGGAAAACTGCGGGAATGTCACCGCACCAGCGGCAAGATTGACAAAGGCAAGGCTGTTGATTCCCCCGACAAGAACGGTCTTATCATCGGGCGTGAACGCGACCGAAAGCGCATCATTGAACGTGTGGCGATAGATGAGCGTTCCTGTTTGCGCATCCCACACTCTCATCTCTGCTGTGCTGCACGTAGCCGGAATCGCAGCATCCGTGCAGATGATCGCCGCCAGTTGCTTGCCGGACCAATCGAACGTGAGATCGGCGATGGTGGCGGAGACGGAGATCGTCTGCGTTTGACCGCTGGCATGCCGCAGGATGATATTGTTCTGGCCGTGCGCGTTGCCATCGCTCAGGGCGAGCGCCGAAAGATCGTCGGCCAGCGCCACCTTTGGCGTGCTCTGGGAGATCCCAGGAAGCGTGATACCTTGGGTGAGAGCGGAGTTAGTGATCTCTTGCGGTGGCGCGCCCTGTTGCTGAGGAACTCGCCAGATGTGCAGGCTGTTATTGTTGTCGAACTGTGTGACGTAACTGCCATCGGGGCTGAGATAGCCGGGATTGCCCGAACTGCTGAAGACGTAGCCAAGCTGATCCGAAAAGCCGCTATCCGACCAGAGGATGATGTCACCGGTGTCGGTTCCCATCACCATTGGAATGGAATTAGGAGCAACGGGATCAACATTGTTAGCGCCAGCGATGTGCGTGATCGTGCCCAACCCCTTGAGGGAAAGTGAGTCCAGGATTACGTCATTATCAATTTCAATGTCGGTCAGCCTTTCCGCCAAACAGGGATCTGAGGCATCTTCGCATCCCACCACATGCAATCCTGAAGGCCCATCAGCAGCGACGTCACCCGCTAAGGATAATTGCATGGCAACAGTCGGGTGACTCGTCGTGACATCCCACACAACGGTATGTGGCGAGAATTGCGCATCGAGGCCACTCACGGCAAAATACAGTTTATCAGAGGAAGTCCCAGGCGGGGTAAAGGTCATACCTCCCATTGGCGCTCCGCCGCCAAAGGTGGT
>JAJPKG010000183.1 GCA_021323815.1 Pseudomonadota bacterium | reverse complement strand
GCATTTCAAGTGGTAACTGCCGCAGACGGCGTGCAGGCGCTGGAACGCTTTGAAGAACATCATCCCGACTGTGTTTTAATCGACGTGCGCATGCCGCACCTCAACGGCGTGCAGGTGGTGCGGGCACTGCGCGGCGATCCGGCCACCGCCGATGTGCCGGTGGTCATTCTGACCGCGCTGGTGACGGACCGCGACCGCTTTGCGGGACTGGCCGCCGGAGCCGATCAATATCTGGTCAAGCCCGTTGAGCCGGATGAGATCGTGGCCGCGCTGCGCCAGGCCATCGCCCTCAGCGCGCAAGAACGCGCCGAACGCTATCATACCTATGCGCAACAGATCGATCAAAATCCCCCCAAGAAATAGCATGATGAAAGAACGCGCTGTGAGCATGTCCATGCCGCTGGAAGCCGACGAGGCGCACGAGACAACGCAACGTTTCGCGCGCGTCAATGAGGGGGAATTACTCAAGCGATTCGAGCGCGAGCGGCGAGCCAGCCTGCTCGCCATCATTGTGCCGTTGTTCGGCTTGCTGTCAGTCATCTTCGCGTTGGTTGTGCTCGCCAGCACCTATATCTTTCATCACCTGCCCGTTTCACTGATCGCCGCGATGAGCGAGGCCGTCATCTATGCGCTGTGCCAGTTGATCCTCTGGCTGTTGATGCGTGGGCGGGCGATCCCCGTCGAGGTCGCCGCTCCCATTGCCGTCGTCTCGTTGATTATGGTGGAAGTGGGCGTGGGGCTGACCCTGACCGTTTTCACCAGCGACCAGATCTTGCTGGGGATCATGTTTTGGGCGGCGAATGCGGCCTGCATCGCGCTCGCGGGCGCGGTCGGCGGGCGTGTCACGCTTGCCATCGCCACCGGCGCGACCATCACCGGCACGTTGTTGACGTTTACCAATCCTGCCATGCGCAGCGACTATGCCGTGCCGACCCTGCTGGATGTCTTTTTCCTCTTCTCCATCGCGGGATTGGTCTTTGCCATCCAACGCAACTATCAGCAGAGCTTTCGCGAGTATAACCGCCTCTATACAGAAGTGGCGCAGGTGGACGAGTTGAAGGATCTGTTCATTACCTCGGTCAATCACGAATTGCGCAATCCCATGATGGTGCTGCAAGGCTACATCACGCTGCTGCGCGACTCGTTTGGCACGTTGCCCCCCGCGCGCCAGCTTGAGCTGATCAACCGCGCCTATCAATCGGGCAACCGCACGCTGGCGCTGATCAACAGCATTTTGGAGATCCAGCGGCTCGATGTGTTGCCGAAGGATTACACGCCCGCGCCGGTCAATGTGCGCCAGGCGCTCGATGCCGCCATCCAGCTCGTTAACCCACGCGAGGGCGACCTCAGCCGGCGCGCTATCCACGTGAGCATCCCTCCTGATTTGCACGCGCTGGGCGAGCCAATCCGCGTTCAGCAGATCCTGGCGAATCTGCTTTCCAATGCGGCAAAATATTCGCCGGCAGAGTCGCCTATTGAGGTGAGCGCGCGTATGGTGCTCGGCGATGCGGGCGCAAAGCCGGCACACGTGGAGATCGCGGTGCGCGACTACGGTCTGGGCATTCCCCCCGAACAAGCCGGCTTGCTCTTTCGCCGTTTCGTGCGCTTGCCGCGCGACCTAGCCTCGAATGTCATCGGCAACGGCCTGGGCTTACACCTGTGCAAAACGCTGGCGGAAGCGTTGGGTGGTTCGCTGCGCTTCGAGAGCAGCGGCATCGCGGGCGAAGGCACAACCTTCATCCTCACGCTGCTCGCGCCAAACGGGGCGGGATAGCGCAGGCGGTTGATGATGTTTGACCACATCGGTCGTTCAGGTCGGTTGCTGTCACCGGTAGGCCACGGGGGAAAGGCCCCCGCGCAGCTATGATCGAATATCGCTGATCAGAGCGCCGTCGGGGATGGCGGCAAGCGATATATGTCACGCAACAATGTATTTCGCCTGAAATAAGGCGAAATCAGCCCAAAATGGGGGTGTTATGAGACTATTATCCCCCCGTTGGTCCTAGCCGCTTGCAATGGCAGGCGCACTTGTGCGACAAAATCAGCAACCGCCTATGAGGAGGCGGAGTCACACGTTCGTGAATAGGAGACATGAGCACCATGTTGAGCAAATCCGATCTCGTCAAACGGCTCAGTGAAAAGACCAACAGCACGCAGAAGGAAGCGGAGATGCATCTCAACGCGTTCCTGGAAGTGGTGCGCGACGCGCTGCACGCGGGCGAAGAGGTCAAAATCGTCGGTTTTGGCGCTTTTTCCGTGCAAGATACGGCGGCCCGCGAGGGCGTCAATCCCCGCACGCGCGAAAAGATCCAGATCCCGGCGGGCAAGCGTGTCAAGTTTTCGGCGGGCAAAGAACTGCAAGACGCGGTTGAGCCTGCTGCCCCGGTCGATGCCAAATCTGCCGGCAAGGGTGGCAAAAAATAAGCGCGCTGGCATACGGGCAACATTCGCACCGCTTCTCGATGCGGGTGTTGCCCGGCGCGATAGCTGAAATGCGGCACGGCATCAGGCTTCCGCCAGCGGATCGTCCTCTTGCGGAGCAATTTGTGCCTCAACCGTGCGGCTGTGCGTTGCGCACCACTCATAGCGGTCCCCATTCGCCGCCGCCAGCCATTGCAACTGACAATCGCACGTTCCCTGAGGCTTCATGCAGCATGGGCATCGATCCATAGTCCTCGCCTCCTTTCCGCACTCCCATTTCGCGGGTACGAGGGAAGCTGATCAGCATGCGCCATGCCGGATTATTGCTGAGTGATTTCCGTTGTGTTATGATAGAAACATCTTCTCGCCCACTGGCATGCGAGCGGGCAACCGCCCCGACAGGAAAGCAGGATATTTCATGAAACTCGCGCAAGCGATCCGCAGCGGGGCCGCGGAAAACACGTCGGCAGGCACGCGCATTCGCGTCATCACCACCACACCCTCCGCCAGCGATCCCTCGCAGGTGGTCTATCACGTCTATGCCGACGGCCACACAACCAGCATCCCTCTCTATTCCAGCACTAATCTCGCGTACATCGAGGCTTATCTGGCCCGCGATTCCAGCATTCGCAAGACGCCGACCTTCGACCCCGACGCTTGGGAAAGCATGTGAGCATCAGTGCAGCCTTGTGTAATGCATCATCCGTGCTCTGAGAGGAATGATGGAGCTGTGATGCCATCATGGCACATCGTTTGCCAGTCTGGTGCGCTGTTTTAACCGCCCGCTGATATCCTTTCTCCCTCAAACCCGTTGGGATGTGAGGAGTGCCAGCGCCATGCGGTGCGGATGATGTCTTCCAGCGCATAGCGCGGCTGCCAGTGCAGCAGATCGCGCGCTTTAGCGTTGTCGGCCCAGATCGCCACCGGATCGCCCGTGCGCCGCGCAACAGCAACCGATGGAATCGCCTTACCGCTGAGGTGAAGCGCCAGATCGATCACTTCCTGGACGGAATAGCCCTTGCCGATTCCCAGATTCACCGTCTCAGAGTCGCCGCCGGCGGCCAGATAATCCAGCGCGCGCAGGTGCGCATCCGCCAGATCCAGCACGTGAATGTAATCGCGGATGCAGGTGCCGTCCGGCGTGGGATAATCGGTCCCATAGATTTCGACATGGGGCAGCTTGCCGAGCGCGGCCTTCATGACCAGCGGCACCAGGTTCGTCGCTGCGCGGAAATCTTCGCCCATCTGGCCGTCCAGCGCGGCACCAGCGGCATTGAAATAGCGCAGGCTGACGAAGCGCATGCCATGACAGGCGTCGAACCAGCGCAACATCTGCTCCACCATCACCTTGCTGGCGGCATAGGGATTTTCCGGCTGGAGCGGGCTGGTTTCGCGCACCGGCAGTTCCGTCGGCGTGCCATACACAGCGGCAGAAGAAGAGAAGATGAAGCGGGTTACGCCGGCTTGCCGCAGTGTTTCCAGCAGGATGTTGGTTTTGTGGACGTTATTCAGAAAGTAGCGCGCCGGCTGTGCCATCGATTCCCCGACCGCTTTATAGGCCGCGAAGTGCAAAACAGCCTCAATGCGCTGCCTACGGCAGATCTGCGTCACCAGATCCTCATCGGCGATATCCCCCACCACGCAGGGGGTGTCGCCCAGCGCGGCGCGATAGCCCCTTTCCAGCGAATCCAGAACGATCACGTCGTCGCCACGCTGGCGCAACTGCTGCACGGTGTGTGAACCAATATAGCCGGCCCCACCGGTCACAAGAACACGCATAGCATCCCTTTCCAGCCGGGTTGTAGCTCTAGCATAGCATGCAGCGCAAGGCCTGCATTGATCGAGGGGCGAGCCGGGGGCTAATGAGGTTTTCCCATGTCCCCTGGACAGCCCGGAGGGGTTGGTCTTTCCGAGCCGGGGGGTTCAGCCCCCGGCGTGCATGCCACGCGGTGTCTGCGCTAGGTGGTAACACGGCATAACCCCATCTCGAATCTGCGAACTCTTTCGGGCTAGCGTGCATGCCACGCGGTGTCTGCGCTAGGTGGGAACATGGCATAACCCCATCTCGAATCTGCGAACCCTTTCGGGCTATGGCATGCTTGCGCATGCCGCGCAGCAAGACTATACTATCATTCATCGTCACAGGCCACATCTCACAACCAGGGGAAGCGAACATGAGTCGCGCTGTCGCTCATCTCAGATTGCTGGCGACATGTGTCGCGCTGGTGGCGGCGCTTGTGCCCATGACGTTCAGCGGCGGAAGGGTGCAGTGGCGCGGCGTGCCGGCGTGGGCGTGCGGCATCGGCTTCACGGCGACCATGCTGGCGAACGATGAGCCGGCCCTCGCTTTCCCCCAAACCGCCGGCAGCAGCGGCAATCCGCTGGGGGTCTTCGCATCAGATTTCGCGGTGAGCACGCCGGTTCGCTTCACCGAAGATCTCTCGCATCTGCCGTCGCCGCCTGATCCTTCCACGCTCGTGTGGAACTGGGATTTCGGCGATGGCACGCAAGCGATGGGGTATGTGGTAGCCCACCAGTTTGCCAGGGCGGGGACCTATACGGTGCGCGTCAGGGTCAGCAGCCAAGGGCAGCATGCCGCGCCAAGCGATTTTGACAGCAGGCCGAGGCGTCAGCGCGCTATGTGCAGGTGGGGCAGCCGGTGACATACACTGCCGTCAACGGCCATGCCTATAATGGCGGGCCGCTGAGCTACACCTGGAATTTTGGGGACGCGACATCAACGACCGGCCAGCGCGTGACGCACGTGTTTCATCAGATCGGCAATGGCTTCGTCGCGCTGATCGTGCAGGATCAGCGTGGCGCGCGTGCATACACGACCGTGCCGGTGACGGTGGTGACGCAGTTGCCCATTGTCCGCGTCAAAGCGAGCAGCACGCAGATCGTCGCCGGCGGCACCGTCACCTTCGACGCTTCTAACTCAACCGCCCCGCTGGATCGCCCCGATAATCGCATCGTCAGCTATCAGTGGGATTTCGGGGATGGCACGCAGTTGACCACCACCGCGCCGGTGACGCGCCACGCGTTCGCTACCGCCGGCACATACACCGTTACGATCCAGGCGACCGACCGGCAGGATTTGCCGGGAACTGCTACGCTCACCGTCACCGTCATGCCGCCATTTGTGGTGCAACTGTTATGGTGGCTCAGCCTGGGGGTGATTTTGGTTTCCCTGGTGCTGCTGGCCCCTCAGGCAGCGCGCTGGCTGCGGCGCGGTCCTCAGCGACACGGCACGCGATAAGCGTCTAATTGTACGTGCTTTTTGAGCGAATTGAAGTTCATGGCGTTGGCTTGCGGACAAAACTGATCGGTGTCCAGGTTATATTCCACCTCGAAGACCGCCTTGCCCGCTCGGATGAACGGCATGAGCTGATCGCACTCCTGATATTCGAAGCATTGCTCGTCCAGCGCCCAATCATAGAGCGGCAGCAGATCAGGCACCTGCGCCAGGTCGTTTTTCAAGCCGATAGAAAGGCCGCGCTCGTGGGCGGCGTGCGCCAGGAAGGTATTATAGGCCAGTTGATCGGCGGCGGTGAGCGGGAAGCCGGTATCATTGGTATAGCCGTCGATGTTATCCGGCTCGACAGCGTCGAAGCCTTTGTCGCGGCACATATCCATGCGGGCGGTCATGATGGGTTCCAGAACAGACAGCCGGCGAATATCCAGCCATTGCTCGCCTGCCCAGCCACCCACGTTTTTGCCTTTGACTGAGTCAGGGAAATCGGCGGCATCTGGCCGCCAGTTTTCCCAGGTGCCGGCGTCGATATAACAGATCGCATGCGTCCCGTTGGCGTGCATTCTGGCGACCAGATCCGCACTGGCATCAAAGCCGTCGATGTCATAGACATCCACGCGCAGCAGATCTTGCGGCGGGCTGTCAAGCTGCCACTGCCAGCTTGAGCGCACTTCCGGGTGCCAGAGAGATCGCTCGCGCGGCAGGGATGTGGCTTTGGCGGGCGCGTTGACGGCAGCGCTCTGCGCAGGATGCGTCGCCTGCCCGCAGCCGAGCAGGGTCACCAGCAGCAAGGCTTGCAGCGCTTTGGGTAACAATCGTCGGGTAAGCTTCATGCGATCTGCTCCGATAATCTCTCACGAGGAGATGTCACGTTTGGCTTGACATCCACCGGCTTTTCCCCTTATGATAGCATCGCGCCTGGCTCCTGTCAGGCGATCAAGGACTTCTTGGGGTGGCTGCTTCCGGAGCGCACAGTGGAAAGGTGAAGATGAAAAGTCTGCAAGGGAAATCCTCTGCCACCCAGCGAATCGCGCAGCGGGGCCTCGTGGCGTGGCTGCTCAAAAAACAGACCATCCAGATCTTTGAAGCCGTGCTGGGCGTTTCGGTCATCGGCCTGCTCGATTATTTCCTGCCCGTTTCCCTGGGACTGCAACAGTTCGATCTCTATCTGCTGTGGGTGGTGGTGCTGGGCATTGCTGCCCGCTATGGCGCGCCAGCGGGGTACGTCGCCTGCATCTTATCAGCCATTGTCTTTGAAACGCTCATCTACGTCCATGCCAGCCCTTATCAGTCCATCTCGCCGCATGAGGCCCTTCAGCCGTTCCTGCTGTTCGTTTCGGGTGTGCTGGTGAGCGAACTGGTGCGCAGCCACCAGCGCGCGGCGGAAGAAGCGCGCGCGAAGCTGCAAAAAACCAACAAGCTGCTCCATGCCTTGCAAGAGCAATATACCCTGGCAGTGGATGCCAAAAGCGAGCTGGAACGGCACATCGCCAATCAGCCGGTGTCCATCGGCACCATGACGGAATTTGCCAGCCGCATGAACGCGCTGCGCACGCAAGAACTGTTTCCGGCGATCTTGGAATTATTGCATACGATGCTGGACGCGCAAGCCTGCGCCATTTACCTGTTTGACAGCCAGCAGTTGCGGCTGGCGGTGGGGCAGCCCGAAGGCTATGCCGGTCGTCCGGCAATCATCACGCCGAATGACATCCTGGCCTATCGCGCCATCCGCGAGCGGCGCACGGTGAGTGTGCGCGACATGGTGCAGCACTACGGGCCGAATGTGCCCGCGCCGTCACAGGCCATGCTGGCCGGACCGCTGGTGGGGCGCGACGGGCAACTGCTGGGGCTGGTGGTCATCGAAAGCATCCCCTTTTTCAAATTCACTCCGGGCAATGTGCGCCTGTTCGAGCAACTGCTGGCGTGGGCTTCCAGTTCGCTGCAAAATGCGCTGCTGGTGGAATCACTGATGGCGAGGGCACGCTAAATGACTGGACATTCGCCGCAACGCGGTCCATCGGCGGCGCGACGTCTGGTGGGCATGGCAGTGATCACGCTGGGGCTGGCGGGCGACCTGGGAGCCTGTTTTTTGCTGGTGGGGGGGCACCCCCTCATGGGGTTGGCGAGCCACGTGCCGGCGGTCGGCGTGTGGACGCTGGGCATCTATGTGCTGACGGCGACATCCACCCTTGATCAGCTGTACGAATCCGACGAGGCGATGAAAAAACAGCCATCGGGGTCCACCTTCAACGGGTGGACCATCGCGGCGGCGATGCTCGGCCTGTTCACCTTTCCCGGCATCGGCACCGCCGGCGTCAGCCTTGCCTTTGGCTTTTCCTATCTTTTCCGGCAGCGCGCCATCCCGCGCAGCACGCTGGGCGAAACGCTGGCATCGTTGCAGGTGCCGGCGCTTTCCATGCGCCCTGCCGGACTGGAACAGGCCAGCCAGGTGCTTTCCATCGTGGACGT
>JAJPKG010000275.1 GCA_021323815.1 Pseudomonadota bacterium | reverse complement strand
GCCTAGCTGGTCCCTTCCTGTTCGTGCTGCGTGATGGACTGGCGCACGGCCCAGATGATCTCCCCAACCAGGGAGCGCTGGTGGTCCTGTGCCAATGTGCGCCGGGCATCGAAGATCGCTTTGGGGGAGAGCAAGGTGACTGGCTCTTTCACGGCATTCGGTTGCATGCGCGTATGGTATCATACATGTGCGTGGGACGCAAGGGCTAAAGCCACCGAGCAACCCGCCTATCCGCACACCCTGAAGGGGTGGCGGCTTGCGGCGGGTTCCGGTTCTTTGTCATGCGGCAGGTTCTCACCCACCGGCGCGTTCAGCCATGTGGTTGCATCGATCATCGTTTTTTCGCCCCTTTCTCGTTCTGCGCATGAGTATAGCGAACAAAGAGGGGCACGTCAATGAAAAAATCGAAGCCGTCATACGCGATGTAAAACCAGGTATGGCGGCTTTCTGGATGTAGGCAGCGTCTAGCTTCCCGGCACGAGCAGGGCCGTGTCAAAACCGATGAGATCGGCGCGTGACGCCTGGTTGAGTTGCTGAACCACCTTTGGCGCGGGACTGCTTGCCGTGAGATCGGTGAAGAAGATCTCATAGCCGCCGCTGACGGTGCCGAGTGCCGCCACCCCGTTGCCATCCGGCGCGACGCTGATGTCGGCGGTGAGATTGGGGAGGGTGGCCGAGCCGGTGACGAGATTGCTGGTGATGGTGGGATCAACCCCGCCGGGATTGAGCTTCATCAGCGCAACGGCGTTGGACTGCTGAACGACATAGAGCAGCGCGCCGCCAGCGGTGAAGCCGACCGGGATACCGGCGGTCTGGCGCACCAGCGTGTGCGTGCCGCCACTTTGCGCCGAGACGGAATAGATCCCCTGGCTGCCGGCGCTTGAGGTGTTGTTGTAATACACCGTTTGCCCGTCGGGGCTGATGACGAAGTGTGCGTTGAACTGGCGCGGCGTCAGTTCCACCGCCTGAGCGGGATTATTGAGCGGCAGCCGATAGAGCGCGCCGGGCGTCTGACCGGGAGCATCGCCGGCGGCGACGTAAAAGAGCGACGAATCGTCGGATGAGAAGGCGATCAGTTGCGTGGCATGCACGTTCGCGATGGTCTGCGGCCCCTCGCCCGCGCCGAGGATCGTGACCTGCCCGTTAGCGGCAACAGCAAGATGCGCGTTGTCGTGCTTCCAGACCGCCGTGCCGACCGCGCCGTTCACCTGCCCAAAGGATTGCGGCTGGCCGAGGTTGGCGATGTTGGCGGCATCATAGGAAAATGATGTGCCGTTTTGGATGTGATAGGCCACCAGTTGCCCGTTTGGCGAGATGCTATCCGCCGCGCCCTGGTTGCTCACCGGGAGAGTGGCGACTTTCTCCGATTTGCCGTTCGCCGGATTCACATTCACAACAACCAATGGGTTCGACCGGCCTGTGGTGTTGTCATACAGCAGCGATCCCCACGTCAACTGCGGCCCGCCGCCACCGGTGCCCGGCGTGCCTGTGCCGCTGCCCGCGCCCGGCGTGCCACTGGGGGTGCCGGTCGCGCCCGGCGTTGCGCTGCTGCTGCCGGACGGCGCTTTGATGGAGGTGCAGCCGGCTACCACCACGAATACCGCGCATGCGAGACCACTTGCCCATCGCGAAATCCGTTTGCTGTGCATTGTGTTCGCCCTTTCCCATTCTCATCGCCCCACCCCCGATCCCACCCCAGCAAAGCTGGAAAGGGGGATCGTCTAGCACATTGGTCGCTTAGATCGACGCTTTCATCTCTCTGAACGGTCTCCCCCTCTTCATCCCCAGGATAGGGAGGGGGTTGGGGGGCGGGGCCTCATCCCGCCAATGATTGTGCTCTGAGAAATCAAGACGAATGATCGACGGGAGTCGGCACGGGGCACTGGATGAGAAACTTCCAATAAGTGATATTTTACCAGCACGAATCGTGGGTGCCTTCATTGACACTCGCCCGTCAGGAAAGTACGCTCTACAAAGACGCTTGTGTTCGCGCGAGCGACACGTAAGGATGTTTGGCATGCAGAGATTTGGGGGGATCGGATGATTCAGTCACCACCAACAGCCCAGCGGAATATGCGCCGCCGGGCATGGATTATAGGCACGGTTGCCGTCATTGCGGCGCTTGCAGTGGGAACAGTGGGAGGCTATTTCCTCTTTCTGACGCACCCCACCGCGCTGACCATTTTGCGCAGCCAGGGCAAAGCATTCACGCTGCCTGGTCATGTGCCGCCTCTCGCAAAGCAGGCGCATGATAACGGCGAGTACTCGTCCCAGCAGCCATTAAACCTGAGCATTTCGTTGCCGTTGAGCATCACCAAAAAGGCTGAGTTGCAGGCAAAACTGGCCCTGATGTACGATCCTGCTTCACCGACGTATCATCAATTCATGACGCCGCAACAATATCGGGATGAGTTTGGCTTACAGCCTGATACCATCAGCAAAGTGAAGACCTATCTGGAAAGCCAGAAAGGTTTGACCGTTACCGGCATCTCGCCCACCGGCCAGCTCATCAACGTCAGCGGCAGCGTGCCGGCGGTTGAATCAGCTTTCGGGGTGAAGATCCATCAATATACCCTGACAGCTAACGGCAAGACCCAGACCTACTTCGCACCGGTTAACGATCCGCAGATCCCGATTGCCCTTTCCGGCGTCATCCAGGGCATCAGCGGTCTGGATAATTTCAGTGTCTATCGCAGCGGCGCGCGCTTAAAAGCGCATGCTTCCGGCAGCGGTTACACACCGTCGGATCTGGAAAAGGCGTATGATGCCAGCGGGCTGATCAGCAAAGGCGATAGCGGCAGCGGCCAGAACGTCGCCTTCCTGGAACTGGATGGCTATAACGCATCGGACGTGCAGAGCTATCAGCAGCAGTACGGCGTCACCGGCGGCTCATTCGAGACCGTGTCGGTGGACGGCGCAAATTACGACCAGAATCCGGGGCAGGGCGCGGTGGAAGTGCAACTGGATATGGAAGTGGCCTTCGGCATCGCTCCCAAAATTCACGAACTGGTCTATGAGGGCCAGAACTCCGGCCAGGGCATCAACGATGTCTATAGCCAGATCGTCAACGACGACAAGGCCAAGATCGTCAGCATCAGTTGGGGCCTGTGCGAAGCGCAGACCGGCAGTGCCGAACTGCAAACGCTGGACTCGATCTTCCAGCAAGGCGCGGCGGAAGGCATCTCGTTCTTTGCGGCTGCCGGCGACAGCGGCGCGTATGACTGCGGCGACACCAATCTGGCCGTAGACTCACCCGCCGATGATCCCTATGTAACGGGCGTGGGTGGCACCTCGCTGACCCTCAACAACGGCAGTTATGGCAGCGAGCAGGCGTGGTCATGCACCACCGCGAAGTGCACCAGCCAGAATCCGCAGGGCGAAGGCGGCGGCGGCGGCATCAGCCAGCAGTTCCCGGTGCCCAACTTCCAGAAGAATCTGAACCCCGCGGGAGCGCAAGGCCAAACGGGGCGCTTCGTGCCGGATGTCTCCGCCGATGCCGACCCGGCGACCGGCTATGCCATCGTCTGCACCGTCAGTTCCGCCGGCTGCGACAGCAGCCAGGGACCGCTGGTGGTGGGCGGCACCAGCGCGGCGGCCCCCGTCTGGGCGGCAGGCACGGCCCTGATGGCGCAATCGCTGGGCAAACCGCTGGGCAACATCAACGCGGCACTCTATGGCACCAGCGAGAAGGGCTTCCACGACGTAACCCAGGGCAGCAACCTGTATTATAATGCCGGACCAGGCTATGACCTGGCGACCGGCCTGGGTTCGCCGGACTTCGCCGCGCTGGCCCCGGCCTTGACCATCACCAACACCGGCGGTGGTGGCGGCAATCCCACGCCCACCCCCACTCCGAATCCGGGTGGCGGCAACAACCCCACCCCCACGCCG
Source organism: Pseudomonadota bacterium (assembly GCA_021323815.1). Taxonomy (GTDB): domain Bacteria; phylum Chloroflexota; class Ktedonobacteria; order Ktedonobacterales; family JACDGC01; genus JAJPKG01. The sequence continues at coordinate 10,996 of JAJPKG010000275.1, read as the reverse complement.
AACCCCGGCGGTGGCAATCCCACGCCTGCCCCCGGCCCCACCGGCGCAGGGCAAGAGTTGCTCACCAACAATGGCTTCGAGAACGGCCAAGATCCCTGGGCGGAGGCTTCGGCGGGCGGCTATCAGTTGATCACCACCGATAACCCGCACAGCGGCAAATATAGCGCCTTCCTGTGCGGCTATACCGACTGCCAGGATGAGATCGCGCAGGGCTTCACGATCCCGCAGGGCGCGTCAACCATCACCTTGTCGTACTGGTGGGAGATGCAGACGCAAAAAAGCGGCGCATGCGCCGATCACTTCACCGTCACCATCGACCAGGTGAACTCTGACGGCACGTTGGGGGCGCAGGTTGCCCAGGTGCAAGACACCTGCAACACGGACGCAAACAACAGATACGAGCAAAAGACGGTCGATCTGTCCTCAGCATTGCAAAGCGCTGCTGACGGCCAAACCGTGCTGGCAGTCGTCTTCAGTGGCACCACCGATGGCTCATCCAGCAAGACCGCCATCTATGTGGATGACGTATCGCTGCAAGCGCAGTAAACACACCTTTTCGGCGCGCGAATGCTCCCGGCAACGGGCGTGTTCGCGCGTCGTTCGTTTTCTCGTTTCCAGAAAGGAACCAGATAGTACCATCCGTCCAGGGGACAGATTTGACGATGATACGTCTATACGCTAGACTAAGTGCCAAGAGCGAGCACCTTTTTCGCTGCAATCATCCGGGGTCATCTGATGCATCATTTTCCTGCGCGGGGAGGAACTGGCACTGTGGCGCAGCCTGGACTCACCGCCGGCATTTTCCTGAAATCGCGCTATCGTGTGGAATATCTGGTAGCCACCGGCGGGTACGCGAGCGTCTATCGCGTCACCGACATGCAGGTGATGCAGCCGCGCGCCCTCAAAGAAGTCATCGATCCCGATCCCGGCATCCGCGAGCAGTTCGCCCTGGAAGCGCAACTGTTGATGCGCTCGCGCCACCCCAACATCCCGCGCGGCCACGATCATTTCGAGGAAAACGAGCGCGCCTATCTGGTGATGGATTATGTGGAGGGCAACGACCTGGAACAGATGCTGGCGCAGTCTATGACCCAGCGCGGCCAGCCTATCGACGAGGCCCAGGCGTTGCGCTGGCTGCTGCCGATCTGCGACGCGCTGCACGAAATGCACAGCCAGCCGGTGCCCATCATTCACCGCGACATCAAGCCGGCGAATATCAAGCTGACGGCATCCGGCGTGCCGATCCTCATCGACTTTGGGCTGGCGAAGCTGGCGTTTCCCGGTCCCACCAACGCGGCGGCGCAGGGCGTGACCCCCGGCTATGCGCCGCCGGAACAATATCTGGCTGCCGGCAGGACCGATCCGCGCACGGATATCTATAGCATGGGCGCGACGCTCTATACGCTGCTGACAGGCCGCGAGCCGCCTGAAGCGCCGAATCGCCTGCTGTCACAGTCGGGCCACACCGGCGAACCGATGGTTCCGGCGCGCATGCTGAATCCCGCCATCAGCGCCAGCACAGCAAACATCATCGACCGGGCAATGTCGGTGAGCGCGGCACAGCGCCACCAGAGCGCCCGCGAACTGCAAGAAGATCTCGCCGCCGCACTGCGCCAGCTCGAGTTTGGGCGCGCACCAGTGGCGGAAGGTCCCAAGACGGGACCGCTGCCTCTGGCCGACGAGGTGCAGACCGGCCCGCTGCCCCAAGTTGGACCGGAAGAATCATATGGGGCCACGCAGCGGCGAACTGCACTGCGCATGCCCGCCGCTTTCCCTGCCAGCTCGCTGCCGCCCAGCGCCTTGCGCGGGGGAACGGTCGCCCCCACCCGCGTGCTTCCGCCCACCCCCATCGCCGCCGCCACAACGAAGGTGCTGCCGCCGCCGATATGGTTCAACCTGGGCGGTCCGCTCTTGCGCAAGACGGGCAAAGTTGGCCTGGTGCTGGCTGCCGTCGAACTCTATTGGGGCTTGCTCTGCGCTGCCGCCCTCGGTGGTGCCGTCGGCACGCACGGCTTCACCCATCCCCCCACGCTGCTGGTCATCGGTGCCGGGGTGGGATGGCTTGCCATCGTCATCTCGCTCACCGCCGTCGTTGTGCGCGCCATCGACCGTCCCATCGCCCGGCGCGGCAAGCTCAGCAACGCCCGCCGCTGGATTCAAGGGATCTTCCTGTTGCTGCTGTGGCTCGCCATGAACGGCGTCGCGCTCTTTGCGCTGGGCGGCGCTTCCCCGGTGGTGGGCCTTTACGGTCTCGGCTTCCTCGGCCTCGCCAGCATCCTCACCGGTCTGCTCTCGGTGGCGAACGTGCTGGGGTGAGACGGCAGCTTATCCATTTCTGCTCACGATCTGGCTGGCAAGTTGCGCGTATCAGTCGTTATGATATTTCTGCACTGGCAAGCCCGAGGAGAGGACCATGTTTGCTATCGCCCATGCCCATTTGATGGAACGCATCTTCCCTGAACGGACGCCCATGCATTACCTGGGCTGCGCATGGCCGGATATGCTCTTCAACGGACCGTTGAAACATGAGCAAACGCACCGCGAATGTTTGGCGCTGCTGGCCAGGGCGCGCGAGCACGCGCCGGAACTGACTCCTTTTGTCCGCGCGGCCATCACGCATGGCGAGGAGCCGCACGGCTTCGACTGGTATAGCGACAAGGCTTACGATCCCGGCGCGGAACGAGGCTATGCCTTTGAGCGGGCGCGGCCTTTTGTGGATGACGTGGTGGCGGCAACGCACGTGCCACCGGATATCGGATTGTGGAAGGCACATAACTTTGTAGAGATGAGCTTCGAGATCGCGCTAGGCCAGGCGTATCCGCACCTGGGGCCGATGGTGGCGGCGGCATGCACAGACGGGGCGCTGGCGCGGGCAACGGCGGAGCTGGCAGCGGGATATTTTCAGGTATCTGCCGATGAGGTGATGCGCAATATCATCGACTTCCCCGCCACCGTCTCGCTCGACCATCCCACCAGCCTCACTCTGGCCCAAACCTATGCTAAACAGCTTGAGCTCAAGCATGGCGTGACAGATGCGGATATCCCCGCGATGGCGGCAATCATCGACCGCGTGTGGGAAGCCATCGCGCCGGACCGCGAGGCATTTCTGGAATTTTGCGTGCGTGAGGTGGCGGCGATGATAGCAGGGATCGCTGTTTAATGCGAGCCGGCGGTTAAAAGCGCGCCTAACCGCCTGACAGCGGCGAAACCCGCATGTGCGGGTTGTAAGGGCGAGCCTGCTCGTCCAGCCAAGCCGGATTTCGTGGCGAAACGCCCAGAGCCGCCCCATCAGTCGCCCACGATCTTTTGCCCTGCTAATTCTTCGCGCAGGGCGTCATAGCGGCGCAGGCGCTCTTGCAGGGCGTCGCGCGTGTTGGTGAGGGTGCGCAACTTGCGCTCCACCAGATCAAGCTGCTGGCGCGCAATGGCGGCGGCGCGCTCGATCTGTGCCAGGCGGGCAGCGGGGTCACTGGTTTCGTGGTACAGGGCGCGGATGTCGTCGCGCTCTTCTTCCATCTGGATGAAGGCGTTGATCTCGCTCAGTGTCAGGCCCAGCGCCTCTTTCAGCGCCAGAATGCGTTCCAGGCGCGTGATGTCGGCTTCGCTATAGAGCCGATAATTGCCCTCGGTTCGCGCTGGCGGAGGCAGCAAGCCAATCTCCTCATAATAGCGCAGCGTGCGCTTGGTCAGGCCTGTGCGCGCGGCCACTTGCTCAATGCGATAATACGGCGCGTCATCTTGTGGTTGATCCTGCGTCATCGCCACTTGCTCCAAAGATTCCTCTCTTGTTTGAGTATACCATACCTTGACGTTGACGTAAACGTTGGCATTGTGCTATCCTATAGATAGGATTTGCTCCAACGCGCTTGTGGGATGGATTGAACGTCCATCCCATCGGCGTTTTTCTCGGTCTATCACATGCGTTGAGGATCTTCATGGCTTCTATTGAGGAACTGCCAGCCGGCGGACACAACCCGATCGCTACTGATGATGAAATCATCGCCCAGCAGGTCACGGCGGCCAACGCTGTGGCTGAAGAATCACAGATGATTGATCTGTCTGTTCCCCTGGCACCAGCGGCGGAATCACTCCCCGTTGCCGGTGTGACGTCGGCGGCGCTTGCGATCAAGCCTTCGTATCGCTGGTGGGCGTTGTCATGCACCAGCCTGGGATCGCTCATGGCCGCCCTGAATGCAGGCACGCTGATCATCGCCCTGCCGGTGCTGATGCGCAGCCTGCACGCCCAATTACTGTCGGTGGTGTGGGTGCTGCTGGCCTATATGCTGGCGCAGACGGTGCTGGTGCTGACGGCTGGGCGCATCGCAGACATGGTGGGGCGCAAGACGCTCTACGTCATCGGCTTCGCGGCGTTTGGCGTCGCGGCCCTGGCGGCGGGCTTCTGCACCGATGCGAATCAACTCATTGTCGTGCGCGCCATCCAGGGTGCGGCGGGCGCGTTCATGATCGCCAACAGTTCGGCCATCGTCACTGATGCTTTTCCCAAGAAACAGCTCGGCCTGGCACTGGGCACCAATATGATCGTCGTCGCCGTCGGCAGCATCCTGGGAACCATACTCGGCGGCTGGCTGATCACGGTGCAGATCCCGGCCCATTCGTTCATCGGTTCGCTTTTTGGTGGCTGGCTCGCGGGCCTCACCTGGCAATGGGTCTTCCTTTTCAACGTACCTATCTCGCTCATCGGCACCATCTGGGCGGCAGCGAACCTGCGCGAGCTGTCGCAGTTGGAAAAACGCCAGCGGTTCGACATCTTTGGCACGCTGTTTTATGTCGTTGCGGTCCTGGGCTTGTTGCTGGCGCTGACGGTGGGCGGCATCGAAGGCTGGACGGCGCAGATCGTCACCGCCGGCTTCATCGCGGCGGCTGTGGGGCTGCCCTGGTTCATCGTCGCGGAACTGCTTGCCAAGCAGCCGATGCTGGATCTGCGCCTGTTCACGCATCGTCCCTTCGCGCTGGGCAACCTCAGCACCATCTTCAACGCGATGGCGCGGCAGGGCGTGACCTTTCTGTTCGTCTTCTACTTCCAGGGGCCGCAGATGAAAGATCCCATCACGGCGGGATTGCTGCTGACGCCCATCGCGGCCAGTATGTTGGTTGTTTCGCCGCTGTCGGGCATTCTGGCGGATCGCTTCGGCTCGCGCTGGCTGGCGTTCACTGGCCTGGTGCTGACAACCATCGGGCTGGCGGGGATGGCCTTCATCGACAACTCGACGCCCTATTGGTACACGGCTTTGACGATGTGCGTGATGGGCGCGGGATCAGGCTTTTTCAATTCGCCCAACACGCGACTGATCATGACCAGCGTGCGCGCGGGGCAGCGGGGCATCGCCGCCGGCACGCGCTCGATGTTGATGAACACCGGCGGCGTTTTCAGCATCGCCATCACCCTGGCCATCATCGTGGCGGCGCTGCCGGCCTCGGTGTTGTTCGCGGTGTTTGCCGGCGTCGCCAGCGGGGTGCCGGCGAGCGCACTCAACCTGTTCTTCGACAACATGCACCTGGCCTTCTGGATTCTCGCCGGCCTGAGCCTGATCAGCGTCATCATCTCCGCCCTGCCGATGCGCGAGGGCGAAATGCAAGAATCCGCCTAGTGCACGGCTTCACCTGCTGCCCTCTCCCCAGCAAAGCTGGAGAGGGGGAATTACGAGATCTGCATGCTGGTTGCAGTGCAGACCTGTGCGATGGTGGCATTCCACGCTGTGACATCGCGCCGCAGGTGTGTTTGATAAAGCCCGGCGAAATAGGGCAGCAGGGTGAGATCTGGCATGTTGCCGGCGAAGATGCGCACCGAGGTTCCAACGCGCAAGGTGACGCGCAGATCGCTGAGCGGCGACTCAATGCACAAAACTGTGCATCTATCTCATTCCGCTGCCGTGCCGGAGATGATGCCGGTGCCAGCGGGCTGCGCTTGGGCCACGCGACGCTGGTGCAGATAGCGCTGCCAGGCCAATGCCGCCATGCCGCTCACGACGCCGACCAGCACACCTGCCACCACATCCAGCAAGAAGTGATTGCCGGTGATCAGCACCACCAGGGTCATCACCAGCGGCCAGATGACACCCAACGCCTTCAGCCAGCGTGGCGCGGCAAAAGCGGTCAGTGCCCAGCCGTTGAGCAAGGCCCAACTCATGTGCAGGCTGGGCATGGCGGCATAGGGATTGTACCAGGGGCCAAAGATGGAGGTATCCACGTCGAAGCCGACGTTCTTCTCACCATCGAAAAATCCCGGCAGAAAGCGCGGTGGCGCAACGGGAAACAACACAAAGACGACGATGCAGATCGCCGTCGAGCCGAGCAGCGCCAGGCGATACCAGCGGAACGCCGCCGGGTGCTGCCGCCGCAGCCAATAAGCGATGCCGATGACCAACGGCAGGTGCGCCGCCAGATAGAGGATATCCGCACCGTTTTGCAGCCACAGTTGTTGCAGTCCGAATTGTTGCATGACGGCTTCCGGCGAAAGATGCAGGCCCCGTTCCAGTTCCAGCAACTGCTGCGCATGATGATAGGCGGCAACCGCTCCACCCAGGATGAACCAGCGCGACAGAAAGTAGGACCCCATGATCGCCAGGGCAGCCAGACCGTCGCTCCAGTCGAACGGCCAGCACGGCGCGGCAACAGTCACGGCTTGGGAAGCAGAGCGGCGCGAGTGAAACATAGCCATCCTCGATTCTGCGCATGGCAGTGATGATATATCTTAACACGCTGATCATCTTCCCGCAGATTCATGAGAAACAGATAAGAAAAAAGGGTGTGCCGGGCAGGGTAAAATGAGGGGAGAAATGGCCTATTGGCAGTATAGGCGGGGTGCTATGGTCTTCGTAAGAAGAATGTCGCAGCATGTGCTGAATTGACTACAACGCGGCCAACAAAAAATCCGCTCAGAGAGCGGATTGGTAGGGAGTGGGGTGACCGACGGGGCTCGAACCCGCGACATCCAGAGCCACAATCTGGACGTGTCGGACTTCGTGGACGAGAGCCGGTTTCCCATTTTGTTCCGCTGATTCTATTGTATCATAGCGTTTGCGGGAGTCTGGTGTGTTGTTTTACTACTCTCTGCTAATAGCCTTTCTACGAATTATGTTCGATTTCGCGGTATATACCTACAGGGGTTACAGCGATTGCAGGATGAGATACAGATGCAATTGTTTCTTGGAGTCCAGTTAGAAACTCAAGTAATTTGTCAAAAATATCCTTAAAGGTGCTAAATTGAGAACCCTGAAGGGTATTACTTTCAAATGTACTTCCAAATTCCTTGCTTAATGTCTCTAGTCGAGTATTTATATTACCATTTGTTGTAGGAATAGAATTTACTTGTGCAAGCATAGTCCACTTCTTCTGATCATTACTTCCATATTTAAATATGAAGTTTCTTATATCTTCCCGTAAATAGTCTGGATTTAATGGGCCAATCATAGGAGCACTGCCATTTTTGCGAACTAAACGAACATGAAGACTTTCACCAAGAAAAGTCTTGACGAACTGTTTTAATTGTTCAGTTGTAAATCCTTGCCCTTCAGCTATGCCAAACATTACTAAGAGTTCCTGATTGTTAAGTACATCCATGAGTAAACTATAATCAAGAATAGATATTAGCCCTTTTACAAGGATGAATCCAGAATAATCCATAGGTATTTGAGCGTTGCCATCACCTGTAATTTCCATCAACAAATGATGCTTTTTTAGAAGCGACATTGCCTTCATAAAGGCGTAGTCGTGAAGTACCTTGCTTGTCTGAAAGCTGTGTTGATATGAGGCTGTGCCAGAAATAGGCAATAACTTTGCAAGTATACCAGCTTCTGTGCTTAACTCTCCCTCTGTAGTTTTGTTGGTAATGAATTGCTCAATCAAGCCCTTCTCTAACTGAGCTAAAATTGATTGATTCCTATCTGTATTGAGGTAGAGAAAATCGTAGAATGTCATTGGGTCCCCTCCGTCTTGATATTCTTGATATACAATATCAAGGTTTTGCCTCTCAAGAAGCAAAGAAGTGGTACTTTATAGTATAGTTAGATGTCTTATTTCCTATTATGCTATAAGATTTGCCATCTCTATCTCACTTCTCCACTTCTTTTCTTATTTGCTCGGGTTGTTGATTGCTTCCGTTGTGCTGGTGGTCTTGTTGTGAATCATTAAAACCTTTCATATAGAATTGTGCCAGTTTCGATTCTTCATCGCTCGTTAGCAGCTTGAACCCACTCCTGTCTCCATCAGGGCTAGTATATATCTCGGTGAAACCAAGATTGTGGGCAATGCGTCGGCCCTCCGGTGTCGCACCGATACAATAGAATGTCGTGATATAAACGCCACGCTCTCCAAGGTGCTGGATGAAGTGGGCTACGTCGCTGATAAGTTGTGTTGCATATTCTCGTTGTTTTGGGCCAGGAACGACCGTTAGCGATGCGATGTAGCATTCAAGTGGCACACCTATGGAATAGGGGTAGATGTCGTTGGGGTCTACATCTGCCTCGCGGATTTCATCTCGAATGAGTTTCATGATAGTTTCTGGTTTCATCGGCGTAACGCTCGAATAGCCCACAAGCACACCATCCTGGCGCTTCAATGCCAGGAACATTTCAGGGTTGCGCATCCACCACTGGCGTAATTTGTTGAGAGGAACGATATCATCAGCGCCATACAGGTCGAGGCCAATGGCGACCTCTTGGGCTAAATCGACCTCCGTAGAGTTGCCGAAGATAAGCTTTTCATCGGTTGGCGGTTTTTGTCCTGTTGCCACTTGAATGGCTGCCATAGCGTCTATCTGCTCTTTATCATAAAGTGCGCCACGCTTGCGATGAGGCGGCAAGTAGGAACGGATGCGCCCATCTTTCACCATGTCGAAAAACGTGCTCTTGGGAATTCCAAGTTTTTCGAGTGCCTGCTGCAACGTGTAATACATCTCCCTCGCTCCATTTCGTGTCAGGGGGATTTTTCTTTGCGAGTTTTCGGACTTGATGTACTTATTGTGCCTCATGGACTTGACTTTTGCAAGAGGCATAGGCTATACTACGAATGTTCGGACTAGTCGTACTTATCGTTCTAGTCGTACTTGACAAATCGAATAGGCTGGACACGGAGGCCTAATCCGTGAGTCGGAAACGTTCAGCGCACTAGATGTGAGCCAGATTCCCAGGTGAGGAATGATGTGAGGTTCCTCTTCTGGTTCTTCTGGCGCATCGGAGCTAGCGACGTTGTCTGAGCGTGCGACTCCCTCAGACCGCATCACCTTTGCAAAGAGGTTCGCGTTTCCGGCGCAGCGAGCATGTAGCGTACAGGCGGTTCGTTACTCCCATGCTCGCCCGTCTCTGCGCTGTGCAGGGGCTATCACCCACACGAAGGGAGCATCAACAGATGCAAATGAACGCGAAAGTGCTGGCTGGGACAACCCAGATTCTCAGCACCAAGAAAGGCACACAGCTAGAAAAGACCCGCTTGAAGGTGCTAGACACCGGCGGGGAGGTCGCTAGTGATGTGCAAGTTTATTGGATTGATTTCATCGGCGATGCGGCGCTCAGCGAGGATGAGCTAGCCTCCATCAACCATGAGGAGGTCGTCATCGAGATTCGCCGCGTCTCGGCTACGGCGGGTCGTGATGGGCGGGCTTATCTCAATATCAGCGGTGGTTTGATTCTGCTGGGGAGCATGCCGGTACAGTCCAAACTCGTGGCGGCAACGACCAGCAAGAAAAGCAAGTAGCCAAGTAGCGCTGACAAAAACGCGAGGAATGAAGAACCACCTTCATCCCTCGCCCATCTCACCCGCTGAAAGGGAAAGATATGAGACCGATGCAGCATAACACGGAACCCACTCCTGTCGCAACAAGCGCGCCGTGCTGGCCCTTCTCGTATCAGGGCGTGGGCTTCATCGTTCTCCCTCTGGATGATGGCACCTATCAGGGTATCGTCGAGGGCGGCTATCGCACGGTGCCGTGTGGCACTCCCGGCCAAGCTCTCGCTTTGGTGCGTGACCTCATCCTGGCCGTGCAAGGAGACCAGCACTAATGCCTACAGCGCCCCACGCGCAGTGGGGTTGTCATCCTTGTGCCGGATGGCGCAAGCCACCTTACCGCTGGCACACGGGTAGGGAGGGAACATGAGCGAGACACAACCGAACGCTCAGCAGGCGACATCAGCGCCTGAAATGGAGTTGCCGCTGCTGGCAGGCATCTCGGCGTTCTTCCATTGGCTGGAAGAGTTCGTGGTCATTCTCTCCGGGCCGTTCCTCACCCTCGGTCTGGGGATTGGCTTGGTGGATTTGCTCAGCGATGGGGCGTTGTTTGTCAACGCTCCGGGTTTGCTCTATCTCTGGGCGATTGCTCAGACGGTGGGTGTGGATGGGCAATTGGTGGGCGCCTGGGCGCGGGTGGGTCAGGCGTGGCGGCGCGGACGCTGGTTCAGCGTCTTCGGCTTCGCGCTCCTCGGTCTGCTGCTGGCGTATGTCGGCTTCGTCGCGGCGCTGGTGTTTGCTTACCAGCAAGCGTATCACCTGACCACCGCCGGCGCATTAGCCAAGCTCGGTTTTGATACCGTTTCCTGGCTGTGGCAACGGACCGCCGTCTCGGTGGGGTTGGTGTGTCTCTCTGGGCTGTTGCGCTACCAGAAACCCAAGCCGGTGGTCGTCGATGTCGAGGGCGAGATCCAGCGCATTCAGCATGAGGCGCGCATCAAGGCTGCTCAGGCTGCGGCACGCGCTCAGCAGGTGCGCGGGTTGGTGGGCATGGCGAAAGAGGCGATGCATGCTGCCAGGGGGAAAGGCGAGGGTGAACCCGCTGTCCCTTTGTCATCCAGCAACGGCCAAAAACCATAACCGTGCAGTTACGCACCAACGCTGAGTTACCGTCACAGCGGATGACGGATGAGGAATATGCTCGGCTCCAACAGGCGCGGGAACGGTTGGGCTTGGGGCATTTACAGGGGCGTCGGCGGGCGCGACAGAGCGGGCAGCCCTGGGGCTGAGGCATCTGACCGGCAACAAGCGCCGG
>JAJPKG010000446.1 GCA_021323815.1 Pseudomonadota bacterium | reverse complement strand
CGCGCCCTATATCGCCCGGAATGCGGATGGCTGGTGTCTGCGCGTCGCCTCAGAGCAGTTTGAGATGACCCCGCTGCGCTTGACCTATGCCGGCCACGAATTACCCCCGGAACCGGTGCGCCCCGCGCATGGTTTGCCCCATGACGCCGCGATGGACGCGCTGCGCGTGGCCCTGGGGGCGGAGATCCGCGCGCTGGCGCTGAGCCTGCCGGACGTGCCGCTTACCCCACAGTTCCCCAGCGCGGGGCGCGAGGTGCAGGTGCAGATCGCGCCCGAAGGGCAGGGGGCCGCGCTGGTTGTGCGCTTCGCAACGACAAATGCCGCTGCACTGCCGCTAGTGGCGCAGGCTGCTCAAAACGCGACGGTGCTGCTCAACGGCGCGGCCTTCAGCGCCGCTTTCGCCGAGATCGTCGCGCCGCAGGTCGGCCAATTGCTCGCGCCCACGCTGGGTCTGCTGACGCTGGATGGCACCTGCGCGCAAGATCGCCTCTGGTTCGCCGCCCAGGGGCGGGTGAGCATTGCCGAACAGCCGCAAACGCTGGTGCATGCCACCATCGAGACCCTGCCCCGCCTGGAAGACGGCCACTTACGCTTGGAGATCGAGCGCGTGGTGGCGGAAAGCGTTCCCGGCGGCGAGCAGGCAGCAGAAGCATTCGGCAAAGCGCTGGCGGCAGAGATCTTTGCCAGGCGGCTGGCGGAACTGGCAGGGGAAGCGTTTTGCCACGCGGTCGCGCCCGCTGTCGGCACCGCGCTGGCGCAATTTACCTGGCAATGGGCTGCGCCACCGGGCAGCGCGTTGCCTGCGCCCGCCTTCACCGCCGCGCAGGGGCACGTTGTCGAGGGCTGTTTCGCCCTCAGCGGCACCTTGCCACTGCCTGCGCCCCTTGAGCGCGCCGACGATCTGCCGGAACTGGATCTGCGCGTCGAGAGAGCGCCGTTGCCGGTGGACGAAGGCCGCCGGATGCAGGTGCCGGTGCGCGCCCTGGCACGCGGAGCCGAGCCGCCCTGCGATTATGCCTGGTGGACCGGCACGCCGGGGGCGCTGTTGCTGGACCACACACCCACCCTGGATGTGCTGCTGCGTGTGGCCGAAGACGATCCCGATGACACCGTGCCGCGCCACCTGCGCACACAGCCGCAGATAACGGGCATCCAGACGGTGCGGAGCGCACTCATCGACGCGCTGGGCCATGTGGCCGAAGCCGTCATCGAGGTCGATCCGGTGGCGCTCTCTCAGCCCCAACCACCGCTTCCCGCGAACCCCGCCGCGACCTCTGTGCCGCCCGCCACCATGAGCAGGCCGATACCAGCGACCGGCATGCAGACGCGCGTCGGCACGGCCTATCAGCCGTCTGTGGCACGGGCGCAATCGCGATCTTGGTTTGTGGGGTTTGCGGCAGGCATATTAGCCACCTTCGCGCTGGCATCCGCAATGGCGGCGATCCTCTTGACCCGTCAGACAGGGGCAACCGCAACGACCTCTGGGCATCCCACCCCGCCACCGCAGACGCCGACAACGATCATCCACCCGACGCAAGTGCCGCGCGTGCCGACACCGACGCCGCTGCCACAGGTGACGGTCACGCCCGCGCCCTCACCCACGCCGTTGTTGTTCGCCCGCTTTCAGGTGTCGCCCCAGCCGGCGCAAGCCACCTGCACCGCCGGCACCCCCACGCCGCTGACGCTCACCCTGACGAACGCTGGCAATGCTCAGGTAAGCTGGCAAACCGCCACGTTCGTCACAACCAACACCGGCACCACCAGGCGCGCTCCCTGGGCGCAGCTCGTGCCGGCGAGCGGCGTGCTGGCCCCCAGCGCATCGGCAAGCATCACCCTCACGCCGGGAAGTGATTTCTGCTCCGACACGACAGACGCTTTCTCTGTGCAATTCACCGCCACAAATGGCTTGGCCGTGCCCTTGAACGTCACCGTGACCCATAATTGAAGCGGCACGCGAAAGTACCCCTACCGGCGGTCAATGTGACCGCGCCGCGTTGTATGCTGAAGCAACATCTTTGTTGATGAGGAGCTTCACTTGCCCATGCGCATTGCCCTTCGCCTGCCCGCGATCTCCCTGCGCCAGCGCGCGCCCCTGGTGCTGGCGCTGCTGGGGGCGGCGCTGCCCCTGTCGCTGGTGCTGGCCACCGGCTATGGCGGCACCACGCCCATCCCCGGCGGCACCATCATGGCCATCATCGCGCGCCATCTGAACCCGTTCCCATTCATCCACATCCACCAGTCGTGGTCGCCGAATGATGATGCCATTATCTGGCTGGTGCGCTTCCCCGGCGTGCTGGAAAGCGCGCTGGTGGGCGCGGCGCTCAGCGTGGCCGGCGCGATCTATCAGGGCTTGCTGCGCAATCCACTGGCGGACCCGTTTTTGCTGGGAGTGTCTTCCGGCGCGGCGCTGGGGGGAACGCTGGCCTATCTGGTGCTGGGGCCGCTGACGCTGGCGCTAGGGCTTGATCCCGCGCTGGTGGCGCAATATGGCCTGCCCGCGCTGGCGTTTGTGGGCGCGCTGGCCTCTGTGGCGCTGGTCTATGCCCTGGCGCGAGTGGGGCAGCGCGCGCCCGTCGTCACGCTCATCCTCGCCGGCGTGGCGGTCAGCGCCATCCTCGGCGCGGCGCAGACGGTGATCATCACGCAAAATGCCCAGGTTGGGCGGCAGCTTGGCTCGCTCTTCAGCTGGCTTTCAGGGGGGATCATTGAGGCGGGATGGCCGCAGATCGCGGTGGTGGCGGCACTGATCGCGTTCGGCGTGGCGGCGGCGCTGCTGCTCGCGCCGGTGCTCGACACCTTCGCACTGGGCGAAGAGGGCGCGCTGCATGTCGGCGTGCGCGTGGAACAGATGAAGCTGGTGCTGGTGACGATTGCTGCCCTGCTGGTAGCCTCAGCCGTTTCCATCAGCGGGTTGGTGGGATTCGTCGGGCTGTTCATCCCCCACATCTGCCGGCTGGCATTGGGGCCGCGCCACCGGCTGCTGTTGCCCGCTGCCGCGCTGGCGGGGAGCATCTTCATCATCTGGGCAAACGTTTTGGCGAACGCGCTCATTCCGGGGGGCATCGTGCCGCTGGGCGTCATCAGCGCGTTGGTCGGCGGGCCGTTCTTTCTGTGGCTGCTGCGCCGCAATGGGAGCACCTATCAACCGGCGTAGCCTCCCCCCCAAGCAGCGGTTACACGCGCTCAGCACGCCCGCTGGCCATCGATCTCCGCAGCGCGTCCAGGGCGCGCATCGTCCAGACGCCGTCTTCGGCGGGGATCCACGGATCGTCCTCGCCACGCACACAATCGGCGAAATGCTCGATCATGATGGCATAGGGGTCCGCCGGGCCGAAGAGGATCTCTTCGTGCTCACCGTCGCGCATGATGGAGATGGTGGATTCGTCGCTGCGCCAGGCGGTGAAAGGCCGCGCCACCTCGATGACGCCGCTGGTGCCGGTGATATCCAAGCCCTGGTGCTCGGCGCTGGCAAAGCTGCACTGGATGTGCGCCAGCGCGCCGCTGGGAAAGGTGAGCACGCCGCTCACGCTGGCATCCACGCCGCTTTCCGCCAGAATGCCCGCCGCCTGCGCCGTCAGCGGCTCTTCGCCCAGCATCCAGCGCGCCACATTCACGTCATAGATGCCCACATCCAGCAGCGCGCCGCCACCAAAGGCGGGATCGTTGCGATAATTCGTCAGATCCGCCATTGTGAAACAAAACGAGGCGCGCAACAGCACCGGCGCGCCGATGGCCCCCGACTGCACCTGCACAGCGGTCTCGCGCATGCGCGGGTGGAAGCGATACATGACGGCTTCCATCAGCAACACCCCGGCGGCGTCGGCGGCGTCCACCATCGCCTGGGCTTCGGCGGCGTTCATCGCCAGCGGTTTTTCGCACAACACGTGCTTGCCCGCCTGCGCCGCGCGAATCGCCCATTCCGCATGCAAGCTGTTGGGCAGCGCAATATACACCGCTTCCACGTCGGGGTCGTTCAGCACAGCGGCATAGTCGTCATACGCGCGGGGCACGCCGAAATCCAGCGCGAAGGACTGGGCACGGGCGAGATCGCGGCTGGCGACAGCCACCACGTTCGCGTTCGGCACTGCCTCAAAGGCCGGCATGATCGCGTTGCG
>JAJPKG010000163.1 GCA_021323815.1 Pseudomonadota bacterium | reverse complement strand
GGATGCGTTCTTGCCCATCCAGCCCGCGCAAGGCGATATCCACTGCCTCATCTCCGCTCAACACTTCGCCGTGCAGGATGCGGGTGAGCGGCCATTCATCGGCTGTCAACAGGCGATTGGTGACGGGATCGCGCATCTGGTACCGGCGCACGCGCTCTTGGGTGTCGAGCGGCAGGGGAGCCTCGCCCGCGATGATGCGGCGGGCCGCAGGATTGATGCGCACCGTTGCGCCGTCTGCGTCATAGACGGCGACGCCTTCAGCCAGAGTATCAAGAATAATCTCTACTTCGCGGGCCTGCCGGGCCGCGTTTTGTTCGGCGCGGCGCAATTCGGTGATGTCGGTGCAGGTGCCGATCCATTCACGCACGCGATTGTTGCCCGCGAACACGGGCGCGGCGCGGATCAACATGCAGCGAAATTCCCCATCATAGCGCTGGATGCGCGCCTCGTGTTCATAGGGCGTTTGCTGCATGAGCGCCTCGCGCCAGGTGCGCTGAATCCCCTCGCGGTCCTCAGGATGCGTGACGGCGCTCCAGCCGCCTTCCTGCGCTTCGTCGGGAGCCTGGCCGGTGAAGGCGCACCAGGGATGCAGGTCGCCCGTCAGGTGGCCGTGCGCATCGGCGGTCCAGATGATCTGCCCCGTCACCATTGCCAGCGCGTGATAGCGTTCCTCAAGCAGATGCGCATAGCTGGATAGATCGGAGGCATCCAGCATCCTACTCCCGTCGTCCTGGCTCAACTGCATGCTTCCTCTCCCCAAGCGATCTCGCCTGAATGCCAGCAAGAATGCTGCCGAATGGGTCAGATCAGTCGCTCAGGATGGTTGCCAACGGACGAATCACTATGCCGGCGCGTTCCAGAGCGGTGCGCAGGGCGGCGGCGAGGGCGGGCGCGCCGGCGGTGTCGCTGTGGATGCAGAGGGTGGCAGCGCGCAGGGTCAAGGGGGTGCCGTCATTGGCTGTGATGGGTTCTTGCCGGGCGAGGGCGACGCCGCGCTGTGCCGCCAGCGCGGGATCATGGATGAGTGCGCCGGGGGTGCCGCGCGCCACCAGCCGCCCCTGCGCGTCATAGCCGCGATCGATGAAGGCTTCTTCGGCGACGCGCAACCCCAGATCGCGGCTGATCTGCGCCTGAAGCGAGCCGGCGCGGGCGACTAGGATGAGCGCGGGATCGAAGGCCAGGACGGCGCGGGCGACGGCTTCGGCCAGGGCGGGATCGTCCGCCGCGACGTTATAGAGCGCGCCATGCGGCTTCACGTGCTGCAACGTTGCGCCAAGCGAGCGCGCCACGCCCGCCAGCGCGCCGATCTGTGCCAGCAGCCAGGCTGATACGTCATCCGGCGGCATAGGCACGACGCGGCGGCCAAAGCCGTGCAGATCGGGATAGCCGGGATGCGCGCCGATGGCCACCCCGTGCTGCTGGGCCAACGCGATGGTGCGACGCATCACCAGCGGATCGCCTGCATGCGCGCCACACGCGATGTTCACCGACGTCATAAGTGGAATCAGCGCTTCGTCTTCGCCCATGCGCCACGCGCCATAGCCTTCGCCGGCGTCGCAATTGAGATCGATTGGCATAGCTATCGCTCCTCATTTTCCTCGTCATACCACTCAGTGAAGCCGGGCATCAAGGTGTTGATGTCGGGGGTGGTGTCGATGCTGCCTTGTTGTGCCAGCGCAATGCGTGCGGCTTGCTCGCGCAAGGCAGCGAGAGCGGCGCGCCGGGTGATGGGCTGAAAGCGCACGCGGTCGCCGGGACGCATCTGCGCCACCTGCCAGAGATCGGCTCCGGCGACGACGGCGGGGACGCGATAGCCACCCGTCGTCTGGTGATCCGCCAGCAGGATGATTGGCTGGCCGTCGGGGGGAATCTGGATCGCGCCGCGCGGCACGCCCTCGGAAAGCACCTGCCCGCCGGATAACACCATTCCGCTATTATTATCGCAGCGGCGCAGGCGGACGCCCATGCGATCCGAATGTGGATCGACGATGAAGCGGCAGCGCGAAAGAGCGCCTAAACGGAGCGGGCCGTGAGGTCCGGGCAAGACGCGCACCGTCCAGGCGCGATCTGCTGGGGCGCGGGGCTGCCAGTCGCGGGGCAGTTGCCAGCCGGCGCGGGCGAAGGCGCGGGGCGCGTGGCCGCGCATAAGGATGTCGCCGGATTGCAGCGGGCGGCCATCCACGCCCCCCAGGCCGGCGCGCACATCGGTAGCGCGGCTGCCCAGCACAGGAGCAACGGCGACGCCGCCCGCCACGCAGAGATAGGCGCGCGCCCCGCCGGTGATGGCACCGATGGTGAGGGTGACGCCGGCAGGCAAGGCGGTGACGAGGCCCCAGCGCACCGGCGCGCCATTTGCCCAAGCCGTGCAGGGCGCGCCCGCCAGCGCAACCACGCAGGGGGCAAGGATCTCGTATGTGCCGCCGGCCAGGGTGCATTCCAGCGCGGCGGCGTTGGGCGGGTTGCCCAGCAGCGCGTTGCCCAGCGCCAGGGCGAGGGCATCAGCCGCGCCGGAAGGCGAGATGCCATAGCGAGCATAACCGGGCCGTCCCTGATCTTGCACGGTGGTCGCCGGGCCGGCATCAATCACGCGCAGCCAGGGATGGGCGAGCGCATCATCATTGGCTGCGCTGTGCGGGCGCTTGGCCGCGCTGAATCGCGCACCTATAGAGGGATGAGCGTGAGCATGAGCGCCATCAAACGAAACGAAGCGCACCTCGTCGCCGGCGTGGAGCAGGGTGGGCGGGTCGGCAGCGGGATCGAAGAGGGTGAGCGGGGTGTGACCGATGATGCGCCACCCGCCGGGGCTGGCCACTGGATAGATGCCCGTCTGCGCTTCCGCCAGGCCCACGCTCCCTGCCGGAACAAGCGCGCGCGGGGTGGGCAAGCGCGGCACGCGCAGCGCATCGGGCAAGCCGCCCAGATAGGGAAATCCCGCCAGAAAGCCGAGGAAATAGACGCGATAGACAGCGCCGGTGTGCAGGCGAATGATCTCCTCCGGGGAAAGGCCGGTGATGCGCGCGACATCCGCCAGATCGGGTCCGCTGGCACCGCCGTAGGTGACGGGGAT
>JAJPKG010000326.1 GCA_021323815.1 Pseudomonadota bacterium | reverse complement strand
TTCCCCGTCGCCAGGATGTATTCCGCCGCCAGCAGCCATTCCTCAATGGTGGAAGATGGGCCGCGCTTGAGCAAGATCGGCTTGCCAGCGTGGCCGGCGGCGACCAACAGCGCGTAATTTTGCATGTTGCGCGCGCCGATCTGGAGCATGTCGGCATATTCGGCGACCACATCCACCAGGTTCGGCTCCATCACTTCGGTGACGACCGGCAGACCCGTCACCTCACGCGCCCGTGCCAGCAGCCGCAGCCCTGTGATGCCCAATCCCTGAAAGGTGTAAGGCGAGGTGCGCGGTTTGAAGGCTCCCCCACGCAGCATCACCGCGCCGGCCTCGCGCGCCGCCTGGGCCGCTTCGACGATCTGATCTTCATTTTCCACCGAGCAAGGTCCGGCAATGATCGGCGGCACGCCGCCCCCGCCGATGACGACATCCCCCACGCGCACCACCGATGGCGCGGCGCTGGCAGCGCGGCTGGCAAGCTTATAGGGCGTTTTCACCCGCTCGACGCGCGCCACTGCCGGCAAGGCCGCAATGCGCTTGCGGGCGGCTTCGGTCATCGGTTCGGCATCCACGCCGATGACATCGCCCGCGCCGAGGGGCAGCATGCCCATTGGGCCGCGCGCCCCTTCCGCCGCCAGGGCATGACGCAGTTCGGCGCGCTGAGCGGGGGTGGCCTCTGGTCGAATGAAGATCAGCATCGTCGTTCACATCCTTCAGGCATAAAAAATCGCAGAGGAAAGATGTTCCTCTGCGTCTCCGGCGGGGATCGAACCGTATTTCAGGGTCAAGCGGTCCGTGCACTCGCCAGAGACGAGCGCCACCACCATGTTGCTGTTTGGGTGTTTGCATTGAACATATGCAACATATGCCTTGACCCCTTCATAACAGATTATACGAGCCGAGGGCAAACCCGTCAAGGGCAAGGCGTCATTGCATATCGTTGAAGGCGCGGATGTTCAGATTCATCGAGCAACGGCAGGTTGATCTCAGCGATCGCGAAGACTTCAGGAGATCGGCACTGCTGACGCAAGCACCATATGTGACCATCGCCACATGAACTGATGGTCACCTGCCATTTACAGGGGATGCGGAAGGCGCTATGATGGCAACAGCATCGCATCACTAAGGAACCTTGCCGAAAGGATACCCCCATGCGCGATACGCCTCCCTGGCCTGACGACCAGCCTGCTCGCCCTGCCGATGCGTGGGGAGATCCTGAAGTGCCCCCACGCGCGGGGCCACCCAGCCGGCCTAACGGCCCGCCGCGCGATCCGCGTTATGCGCAGCCACCCAGCCGCCCCAGGGGATCGTATCCGCCGCGCGATCCCGGCTATGGGCCACCTTCGGGCTATGCTCCGCCGGAACCGGGATACGGTCCACCGCCCAACTTTCCCGCGCAGAGCTATCCCTCCTATAGGCCGCCACCCGGCAGCCAGCAAGGCTATCCCCCCGCGAACCAGGGCTATGGGCCGCAGCCGGGGAATATGCCGAACTATGGGACGCCAAACCAGGGCTATGGTTTTCCAGCGGGGAATGATGACCAGGGAAGCGGCTATGGAGCGCCTCAGCAGTGGGGAAATGGGTCGCCGCAGCCTTACAGCCCGCCGCCGGGGGGCATGCAGGGACATGACATGACGTATGGCGCGGGGGATTATGCCGGTCAGGGGGGCAGCTATGGGCCACCGCCCGCCGGCTATCCCGCTCGCGATGCCGGCTATGGCCCGCAGCGCATCAGCCGACCGCGCGAGACGCAAGACTACGCTGGCGGCTATGGCGGGGTTCATGAATTGCCCACGCAGCGCGAGAGCGCCTACGCGCCGCCACCCCGCTGGGGAACGCCGCAACCCATCGTCCGGCCCAGTCGCGATGATGAAGATTTCGCGCCCCGATCGGCGGCTGCTCCACGCGAGGCGCGCCGACGCGAAGCGCATCACCGCCTGCATCTCGGCTTCAGCCTGCCCATCGAGCATATTGTGCTGGGCGCGGGCATCGTGGGGATGTTCCTGGCACTCTCGCAGCCCTGGGGCGTGGATGCCCGCGGCCATGCCATCTTCTTGCCGGATATCGCCTACCACGCGGCATATTATACCGTTGGCGGCCTGACGGTGTTGAGCGGGCTGCTGGTGCTGCTGAATCGCCGCATGGGCTGCCTGGCGATGATCGGCTGCCTGGGGCTGTTCGTCATCCCCCTGGCGGTGGCTGCGACCATCGGCGGCATCGAAGTGCTGACGCAACTGCACGTGGTGCCGCACCTCACTTCAGCCAACGTGAAGACGACCAATCGCGGCTTCTTCCTGTGGTGGGGCGGCATGGCCGTCACGCTCATCGGCCTCCTTTTCGAGGTCATCACCCACCGCAAAAAAGGGCTGATCGGGATTTAGGTCGGCAAACCTGACAGGAGATGTCATGTAGTGCAGCCTATGCTCAGTGTGGTCCCTGTGGGATACGCCAACCAAAGGAGCAACCACGATGCGCTATGGCCTTCACATGCCCAACTTCGGCTATTTTGCCGATCCCCACACGTTGATCACGCTGGCTCAAGAGGCGGAAGAGGCGGGCTGGGATGGCTTCTTCGTGTGGGATCACCTGCAATTCGCTGAGCCGATCCCCGTCGCCGATCCCTGGGTGGCGCTGGCAGGAATCGCCGCGCACACGGAGCGCCTGCGCCTGGGACCACTGGTCACGCCGGTTCCGCGCCGCCACATCGGCAAGCTGGCCCGCGAGGCGCTGACGCTCGACCATCTTTCACATGGGCGGCTGATTCTGGGCGTGGGCATCGGTGGCGAGTGGTTCAAGGAATATAGCTCGTTTCACATGCCCACGGATGATCGCCTGCACGCCGCGCAACTCGATGAAGCGTTGGACATCCTGGTGAGATTGTGGAGCGGCGAACCGGTGCATTTCAACGGCACGCACTATCAGGTTGACACCCAGTTTCTGCCCAGGCCCGTGCAGACGCCGCGCATCCCCATCTGGGTCGGCGGCATCTGGCCGCGCAAACCGGCGTTTCGCCGCGCGGCGCGCTGGGATGGCGCGTTTCCCATCAGCGCATACGAAGCAGATCTGCTGGCACCGGATGCGATTCGCTCCTTGAAAGCGTTCATCATGGAGCAGCGCAACCAGGAAGATCCGTTTGATATCGCTATCGCGGGCGACACGCCGGGGGATGATCCTGCCCGCGCCGCCGCCATTGTCGCGCCTTATGTCGAAGCGGGCGCGACCTGGTGGCTGGAACCGTTGAACGGACAGCGCGGTCCGTTGGCTTTCACCCGCGAGCGCATCCGCCAGGGGCCACCGCGCCCATGACCGCTCTTCAACAGCACCTGCCAGCGGCGGGG
Organism: Pseudomonadota bacterium; assembly: GCA_021323815.1. Lineage (GTDB taxonomy): Bacteria > Chloroflexota > Ktedonobacteria > Ktedonobacterales > JACDGC01 > JAJPKG01. The sequence goes on along the minus strand of JAJPKG010000326.1, from coordinate 12,760 downwards.
TGAATATACGCGGGAAGCTACACCGCCAGATCTTCAACCGCGATGATGCGGTCGGGCAGGACCACTTCCAGGGTATAGGTGCCGGGAGCTATGGGACCAAGCTCGAAGCCGCCACCCACTGCGGTTTCTTCCGCGACAGGCGCGGGATCAGTGGGGGCGAGCAGGCGCACAGGGATGGACCGTTGGGCGAAAGCGGGATCGCCGGAATGGCTGATCAGCCCTTCCACCAGCATCTCGCCGACTTCATCAGGATCAGGCGTGACGCGCAACGAGAGCGTGATATCCTCGGCATGGTAGATCTTCGGCGCGGTTTGCGCATCACCGGGCGCTTTGCTGCCGCGCAGGCGCGTTCCCAGCGCGATCTCCGGCGTGCCGGGGGCCAGAGCTTCGGCCAGCGTCGCCACGATGCGCCGCACGCCTAGCGACACGCGATCCAGCACGGTTGGCGCGGTCCAATCCAACAAGGGTTCGGGCTGGGCCAGGGCTTCGGCGGTCAGGCTTACCTCTTCCGCGCAACGCGCGCACCGGCGCACATGCGCTTCGGCCTCCTGACGCGCGGCGCGCGGCAACACCCCCGCCGCAAGATTGACGATGACATCGGTGGTGAGACAATCAAAACGGTTCAGTTGTTCCGCCAGCCGCAACGACAGGGCGCGCATCGAGACCACCTCCGCTTGACATGCAGGGCAGCGGGCGATGTGCTGCTCCACATCAGGATCGGTCATGTCTGGGTCCGCTGCATATGCCCGAAGGCGTCCTTCCTCCAGCGCACCGGGATCGATACAGGTCAACATCATGGTCCCTCCGGCATCAGCCTGTACATCCAGCAGGCCGCGTTTTCCCCAAACGGGGGGGGCGAGCGCGCGCTATCTCAGCCAATCGTTATCATCGTCGTTATCTATGATGATACCGCATTTTCGTGCCGCTCAACTAGATGAACGGGGCACGTCGCATTTTTCGGGTATTTTTTCACGGTCTTACCGCATATCATGCGGATTGTGGACGATGGCGGCGTCGCAGGCGATCAATGATATTAGCGAGGCAGCGGCGCACCGCCGTGACATCCGCGAAGTCGTCGGGCAAGATTTGGGGAATCTCGCGGGGGCGATAGCCTTCCACCCACACTGCATGCGCCAGGCGCAGTTCGTGGGGCGCGGTCACGCATTGTTCCACCATCTGCCATAGTTCTTCGCTCGAAATGCGCCCGATGATGTAGTCGATCTCGTCGGGGGCCGGCACTTCAAAGACGGCATCCAGCGGCACTTCCTTGCGCAGGGCACGCAGGGCGTCGAGCATCACCGAACTGACGCAGCGTCGCAGGAACGAGAGGATCGCCCCCAACGACGAAATATCTAAGGGATGATTGCGGTTGGCAACCAGCAGGCGGCTGAACGCCTCATTCGCATAGGATTCCGGCGGTTCGCGCAACTGCGCGCTTTTCCAGACCGGATGATAGCGCACCCACTGCAACACGTCCTGAAAGAAACAGGTATAGAGCGCCTGCCAGGCATCATCCGTGCCGGTGGTGAGCGCGCGGCGAAAGACTTCCAGGCAATATTTTTGGTCAGCCGGCTCGCCACGCCGGAATTTCGCCCGCTCGGCAGTACAGTGCTCCACAAGCTGGGGGAGCGGCATGCGACTGGGATCTGTCGTTGAATCTGGCATGGTTGACCTCCGCATACGTCGCTGAGGATGCCGCCGAAATGGATGCTCAATGAACGCTAACAGAACTATCGCTGATGTATTGGCATCGTGTCAAGGGCATGATATTTCCATTGCATGTTGATCTATACGTGATAGCGCCCGCTGGTGTCACAGTATCATAGGATGATGGATTTGGGGAACGAGGCTGGGGCAACCACCAGGGATTGCCCCTACAGACGCAAGGGCACGCGCTCGCTATGGCTGCATCTGCTTCAGTGAGTTGGTGTCGAACCAGACGCGCTCGCCGGCGAAAAGCTGGGCGGAAGGATTCCAGGGAAAGAAGATAATGACCTGAAACTGAACCGGCTTGCCGGTGGCGGCCATGCCCGCCCAGGTGCCCTGGTGCGTGCCGGTCACGTCGGCCACTTCCATCACGCCCTGGGGGCCGATGGTGATCTCGTTCAGATCGAAATGCACGTCGGGGAAGGCGGTCAGCAGCGACGTATAGAAGGCTCGCGCGCCGTCGTGGCCTTCCCAGCGCTCGCCGGTCGGCACTAATTCATAGACGCAATCGGGGGCCAGCGTGTCAACCAGCCCTTGCAGGTCGCGCTTGTCTTCAGCGATGGAATGCTTGATCCACAGCCGGCGGATCTGATCGTAGAGTTCGGGGGTGATCTCCCATTTCAGGCGCTCTTGGATGGTCGTTCCAGGGGTGCTCATCTGAATCGCAAGTTCCTTTCTGTCGGCGCAATACGAACATGTGCATTGTATCGCATATCGCCCCAAAATGCGAATAATCATTCAATTCTTGGGCCCCAAAAAAATTGCTCGCATCCCCCTGCAAAAAGACCTTGACAGGTTGATATAATAGAAGCATGCAAACTCAAGTGTTTGCTAGAAATCATCCTGAAGGGGAGAGCAAGCGTGAAGAAAAGTACATTCCTCATCCTCAGCATCGTCGCGTTGGCCTTGCTGGCTGTTGGCTATGGCATGATTGGGGCGTCGGTCACGACCACCACAACAGGATCGACCGTGACCGCAACGTCGAACGCATCGCCGATAGCGTTAGCCTTAGTGGGCATCGGCGGTTTGGTCAGCCTTGTCACGTGGATCTTGGGCCTGGTGAAAACGGTACAGTTGAAGCGCTGGGGGTGGTTTGTGGCCGTGCTGTTGCTTGGCACCATCGGCACGCTGATCTACGGCATCGCCGGCTCTGAGCAGCCGCGCGCCTAATGCGAAGCGCCGTTTAGCGAGACGACCGGGGACAGCTTTCCCCGGTCGTTGTTTCTCAGCAACACTGTTGCGCGTTCAATGTGAAGGCTATTCTCCAACCATAACCGGCCGGCGCTCGGCTTCTTCCGCCGGAGTCTCAAGAGGGGGTTCGCCGTTCTTGGCGCGCTTGTTCGCCTCTTTCAGCTTTTGCACGTTGGGGTCGCGTCCCACGAACAGCGCCAGCATGGCAGCCACGCCGGTGCCGATCATCGTCAGCAGAAACGTGTCGTTCAAAGCCGGCGTCAGAGCATGATCAAGCACATAGTGCTGGCCGGCACTGGTGACGCAATCCTTGATGGCGTTAGGATCAAATCCGTGTTGCAGAGTGCAGGTCGAGATCGCCCCTTGCAAGAGGTTGTTGGTGAAATCAGCGATCGCGCCCGGCTTATAGCTGGTAAACTGGTGCGTTTCATAGGCCGTCAATATTGACAGCCCCAGCGCGCTGAAAATCTGCCGGGTGACGTTCACCAGCGACGATGCGCGGGCCATCGCTTGGTTGCTGACGCGCGCCAGCGTCAAGGTTTGTAAGGGGATATTCGCCATGCCGAAACCCAGGCCGCGAATGGCCAGCCAGATTTGCAACGTCTGCGGATCCGTATTCGGAGCCAGGTTGATGAACCCGAACGTGGCAACCGTCACCAGCGCCAGGCCGGTGAAGACCAGCGGACGCGGGCCAATCACGTTATAGAGCCGGCCTGCCGCCACCACGCCGACGACGGCGGTCAGCCCTTGCACCGCCAGGATCAAGCCGGTGTTCAGCGCGTCACGGCCCTGAACGTTTTCAAAGAATGCGGGCAGGAAGAACAGGGAGCCGAACAAGAAGACGCTGAGCAGCCACGTCAGCACATTTGCCATCGTGAATGTATAGCCCCGGAAGAGGCGCAGATCCATCACTGGATCGTCGTGGCGCAACTCATAGACGGCGAAGAGCGCCAGCAACACGCCCCCTGTCGCCAGGTAAGGCCATACGCCCAGATCGTTTAGGCCATAGGTGCCTGATTGGTTGATGCCATAGGAGAGCGCAACGGTTCCAGCCATTGCCAGCACCAGGCCCAGCACATCGAAGCCCTTTTGGGTGCTCGCGGCCAATTCATCGCCCAATGCCACTTCTTTTTGGTGGCCGCGCAAGATCAACAAGCCCAGGATGAACGTGACGACGCCGATGGGCAGGTTGACCTTAAAGATCGCCGGCCAGTCGTAATATTTGGTCAGATAGCCGCCGATGGTGGGACCAAACACCGGAGCCAGCAGCACCGGAACGCCGATGAGCGCCGAAGCCGGACCGCGCTCAGCCGGCGGAAAGACGCGGAAAGTGATGGCGAACGCCACTGGGAAGATAGCGCCGCCGCCCAAACCCTGGATCACGCGGAACGCCACCAGCAATTTTTCGCCGCCGATGACGGTGGATCCGATAGTGATCCCTGCTGATGGCACGAACGAACAGAGTGCTGATCCCACCACAAACAACGCCAGCGCGGTGAGAAAAACGGTCTTGGTGCCGACACGGTCGCTCAAATAGCCAACCGCTGGAATGATGGCCGCCTGAGCCAGGAAATAGCCGGTGACCACCCAGATGATGGTGTTGCGATCCGTGTTGAATGCCGCCTGCATAGCAGGCAGGGCGACATTAACAATGGTGTTATCGAGGATCGCCATGAAAAGGCCCAGGGCGACGATGATGGCCGCCCGCCACTTATAATGCATCAGAATCCTCCGAAAACGAGGGCGTCATGGTGCCATGCAGCACCAGTTGTGTCAATTGCTCGCGGGCATGCGCCAGCGCCGCCGGCGAGGTGAAGTCGAGATCCGGAAAAAACATGGCGTGCCGTGAGAGCGAGGCGAGATAGGCCATCATCATGCACGACACATTCAGCATCAGAATGGTAGGATCGGCCTCCGCGCGAATGAAGCCCTGTTCTTGCGCGCGGCGCAGGAATTGGGCGACCATTGCCAACCGGTTCACCATCTGAGGGTTGCGGGGCAGCTTGGTGTAGATCTGCCATTCTTCCGCGGCTTCCCACATGAGGATGCGCCGCAATTTGGGGTTTGCCGCCATGCGGTCGAACCAGAAATGGACCATCGCTACGATGAAATCATGCACCTGCTGCCGGGTGAGCGACGTTGTTTCATCGGGGATGTAACGGTTCAGCAACACATGCAGTTGTGTTTCCTGGTCGCCTTTAGCACAACCGACCACCGCGCGATAGAGTTCCAGCTTGTCGGTGAAATAATGAAAGATCAGGCTTTTGTTATACCCGGAATCCTCGGCAATGGCGTCGATGCGTGCGCCAGAGAAGCCATAGCGCGCAAAATGCTCCTCGGCAGCAGCCAGGATGGCCTGGCGCGCACCCTCAGCATCGCGGGTGCGGCGGCTTTTATAGTCCGGCACTGATCCCTCACCTCCCCTGCATTCACCATCTAGTTTAACCAAATGGTTTGACCAGATGGTGAATATTATAACGGATGGCTGGGGGTATCTGTCAAGAGGAAGATATATCGAATTGGTGACCTGACAATAAAGGGGGAGAGGCTCTTTTGCCGCTCTCCCCGAAGAATCCCGTTATTGCCGTTTCAAGGCTACCTGGCCGTTTTCCACGCGCACCAGATAAACCGGCTCCGACACCGTAGCGGGGCCATCCACCACGCGCCCATTGCTCATGCGAAAGCGCGAGCCGTGCCAGGGGCATTTGACAACATCGTTGGGCAACAACTCGCCTTCATCCAGCGGGCCGCCGGCGTGAGTGCAGGTGGCAGCGATGGCGGCGATTTTGTCGCCGTGCCGCACCAGCACCACCGGCACGCCGTCTGCCACAACGCGGGTAAGCTGATTATCCGGGATATCCGCCAGCGCGCCGACCGGAACAAAATCATCCGCGCCATGCTCAAAAGCGGTATGGTTGACGTTGACGCCGAGCTTGAAGACCAGATCGCCGCCCAGATAGGCGGCGAACGTGATGATGCCCAGGCCGATAAAGCCGAGGATGGCACCGACAATGCTCTGCCCAGCGGGATCGCTCAGGCGCAGCACGACTGAGATACTATAAAGAATGAGGGCGAGGGTGTTGAGGATGCCGTGCAGGATGCCGGTGGAACGCTCGCGACCATAGGTGTCGCTCCAATCCGTCCACCCGCTGAGGAATGAGCCGAGCATGCCGGCGATTCCGGCAATGACGGCGACTTCCGCCATGCGCGGTGCCCAGGCGAGCGTCACAGGAAATGCCAGCCAAGCGACATCTGCCACCGCCGCCAGCACTGCGCCACCAATGGCGACATCTGTGATGACCGGGTGCAGCGGATGCCCCAGCCAGGTGCCGTTGAGCAAGGTTTTGATGGGATGTTTGCCTTTGCCTCTGGCTCCAACGAGCGTGTTGATGAATCCCTGCAAGCCGTCGTAGAACCGCTCAAGACGCTGATTCGCCATGATCGCACCTCCACCATGAAGCAGATAAGATTGCTCTCACCGTGTGCGCAACGGAGATCATATGCTGTCTATATTGAGATAGCATAGCGAACTTCGCTTACTCTTGTCAAGAGGCTTACAATTGATTAGTAGAGTTATGGAAGCATCATTTCTGTTAGCCGCGAGAGGAATCCGATGTCAACGAATGGCATGAGCGCGCCATGCGCCTGCCCGAATGGCCCGGCGGACTGCGCGCAACCGTTTTGCCCCTATTATCAATACGTGGTGGAGTTATTGGGGCGACGCTGGATGGGCGCGATCATCTGGGCGCTGCTGCATGGCCTGTCGCGTTTCAGCGAGCTTGCCGAGGCGATCCCCGATATCAGCGACCGTATGCTCTCTGAGCGATTGAAAGAGCTGGAAATCGAGGGCGTCATCGAGCGCCGGGTGATCCCGGAGACGCCGGTGCGCGTCATCTATTGCCTGACGCCGAAAGGGTTGGCGCTGGAACCGATCATGCGCGCGACGATGGCCTGGGCGCAAACCTGGCTGGCAGAGGAAAATGCCCTATGATGTTTTATCTAGGCTGAACCCAAAAAAGAAACCAGCCCAGGTTTTTCCTCGGCTGGTATATGGAGGCGACAGCCGGATTCGAACCGGCGATGGAGGTTTTGCAGGTCCCTAACCTGAACGCCTGCTAAAAATCCTGGCGTAGAGCGGATTCCTTTCAACGGTTTTGTTTCCTCAGTGAAAGTGACGTGGTGTTCTTTTGGCTTCCTTTGCCTCTCAGTCAAAATCCGCGAAAGGGGCTTAGGTACACTATGGCTAACGGAAAGCTTCCGCAACGTTTACGCACACAACGGGGAGAGAAAGACACGATGGCTGCTCGTCAATCTATCGCGCTGTCGGTCCTCTTGCAAGCATATTTGGATGATATGCGGGTAAGAGCCTATAAGCCGAAAACCATCAATGGATATCGAAAGAAGGTGGGGCGTTTTGTTCGATGGGCTGAGTCAGTCCATGCTGGCACACTGAAAGACCTGACACCAGAGCGGGTGAAAGCATACATCACCTATTTACAACAGCAGAAGCTCTATAGCACGCATCCTATCGCCAGGCGCACGGAACAACCGCTTTTGAGTCCATCAGCGATTCGGAACTACGTTCGTGACCTCAAAGCGTTTTCTTCCTGGCTGGCCCAGGAACAATATACGCCGACGGATGTTCTCGAAAGCGTGAAGAAACCAAAGGCTGACGAGACCCCAATAGAACCATTCACTGATGACGAAATCATGCGCATCTTCGCTAGCCTTGATCCAACTGATGAGTTTGGGTTGCGTGATTATGTGCTTCTGCACACGCTTTGGGATACCGGCTTGCGCGTTGGCGAACTGGTGAACCTTACCTTGCAGGATATCGACTTGCAACGCTGCCAGATTCGTATTGCGCATGCCAAGTTCGGGAAATGGCGCGATGTCGGCTTCGGCAAACAGACACACAAATATCTGACACGTTACTTGTCGATTGGCCGTCCCGAACCACTTTTCGAGGATGAACAGCATTTCTTCCTCACGTTCGATGGTCGCCCACTCACAGAACAAGCAGTTGAGCGGGTTTGCGCTCGTTTGTCGAAACGAACGGGAATTCATATTCACTGTCATCGGTTCCGCCATACCTTTGCAGTGAACATGCTTCGGAATGGAACTGATATCCGTACCTTGCAGCGACTGATGGGGCACGCATCCATTCAGATCCTCACGCGCTATCTGAATCTAGCGAACGCTGACACAATTCAGACACACCAGAACAACAGCCCAGCAGATAGGTTCTACGCGCAACGCCAAGCGGGGGTACGGCGTTTACCGGTGCGGCGTTCTCGCCAGCTTGGATAATAGCGAAGATGGTTGAGGGAGCATAGTCTTTATGCTTCCTCAAAATGGAGGTATAATGATGGATGAGGAATTGGTGCCGCTGACCATTCGAGGTGATGTGCTAGAGCAATTACCCGGTTCAGCGATGGCGCGCTTCTATGCGCCGCCTAGCTTTCTGGCGGAATATTTCGCGCTCACAGTGCAAGAGCGCGCACGATTCCGGCAAGCGTGGCAGAAAATTTCACTGGCACTGGATACAACAGGACAACTTCCGCCCCCGCCACTTGTGGATAAGATGACGGGCAAGAAGAAACCGGTTATCTATGAGGTACGCTGGGATCAGTCGAGTGCTAATAAGCGGGCGACATTTCATCTCGAACAGGATGCCCAAGGCCAACCGGTTGTCGTCTGGCGGCGCATTGGCGATCACCACATTTACATCAATCCCTAAAAAAGGAAGGAAACGACGATGCAGCCAACCATAAGCGATCCACGTTTTATCTTCGACATTCAGGAGGATCCTCAAACAGGTGAGTGTGAAGCAACTATTCCTGCGTTGAACCTGTCTCAGCGTGGCACTTTTGATGAAGTGAGCGAGTGGGCGCTAGAGCAACTTGCTCAGCACTTTGGAGTAGATACTCAGGCATCTTCCGAAGCAAAAAGCTGATCCAGAGGCTTGATTTGGGACTTTCTCCGGTCAGTTCTTTCCAACCCTGTTGGAAAGCCAAACTCCGCCGAAAATTTCGGCAACGGCTTGAATAAGTTAGCCGTTGCAGTGATTATAACACATGTGGCAAGTTAGTTATAGGCCATAAATACTCCCTCTTTGTAAATTCGTGATAGGTTTAAATCATCCTACTTCAATCAATCCAATGAGGGCTTCATATGTGGCGTTCTTATCCTGGTGCTGGTATACTCGCTGTGCGTGATGGGCATGTGTTGATGGTGCTGCATCTGCGCTCAGGCAAGGTGCGCTGGGAATTACCATCAGGTTTTGTTGACTCAAGTGAAACCTATGAGCAAACAGCCGTTCGTGAAACTTTGGAAGAAACGGGCGTTACCGTAGTTGCTGGCCCACTGCTTTGCACTGCTGTTATGGATGTTCCTTGTGAAGAATTTCGCGGAATCAATGCCTACTTCCTAGCGGCATCTGTTGGTAATGAAATACCAGTTGCTGGTGAAGGGGAAGCTATCATACAAGCTGCTTTCGTGGATTTATCCAAAATACGTTCGCGTGATATCCATCCAGTCGATAGGTATATCCTTTCTCGCTGGAAAAAACGAAAGGAAAGCAAGCCGTTTTATTTTCGGATGGTTTTCTAATCATCTTCCTCTGATTCTTCAAGCGCTGCATGGTTACTCCTGAAAACAAGCTTTGTCCGCTACATCCCATGTTTGGGGTGCCACTCTAACGGGCTACGATTGCCAGCATAAATATCTCGAACGGTTTCGCGCAATGGAACGAGGGCGGGTGCATCTCGATAGGCAGTTCCATCAAGTTTAACCATGAGCTTACGTACTCTGTTCATCTGTCGCGGTGATTGGCAGCTATGGGCAAGAGTGAGGCCATTAATCGCTGTGGTTACTCCGGCTTCCAGATCGCCAGCATCGCATAAGGCTTGTGCACGGCTGATGGTCAAGACGGCTTGCCAGCGCGGGACATTCGGGCGTGTTCGTAGGGCTTCTTCGGCTCGGTCAAGATATGTGAGCGCTTCGGTTGGGTGGCCGAAATCGCGCATGACTTTCCCATAGATTTCCAGCACTTCAAACGGGATAAAATCGCGTTTCCCGGCTCCTTCACCTTCGCCACTGTGGCCTAACAAGTCGATGGCTGTTTCGATGTAGCGTGTGAATTCATTTTCGTGGCCGACATCAGCATGCGTATAGGCCAGCATCTCTAGCACATATCCCTGTGTAGCTCGTTGAATGTGCGGTGACTTTTCAAGCGCAGTTTCCATCAAAGAGATAGCCGTCATCTTGTCGCCTTTGCGCCGATATGCGTCGCCTAGCTCAGTGATGTGAGCGGCGATAAGATTCTGGTCGCCTATTTCCTCACTGATGCTTAGCGCCTGGCGAAATTGCGAGATAGCTGTGTCATTTTCTAAGCTATCGAGGGCTAAAACTCCTAAAAGCTCATGCCCACGTGCGATTAAATGTTTCCCTTGTTTGGCAAAGGATGAAAGCGGAGCGCGGCGTTCCATTGTTTCCAACCAGGGCAAGACGCGTTCAACGGCTTGGCGTGCTTCCTGGGGGCGAGATGCTATCCAGCTCGTATACCCCATATTGATAACCTGCTCGGCGATTTCGAGATCCAGTCCCGTATATGCTGCTGAAGCCTGCACAGGTAACGCGGGGTTTAGATCGTTTGGCCCGTTCAATAGCTCTTCCGGTGTGATTTTGAGGATTTTCGCAAGAGCGGGAACGGCCCAGGGTTTGATGGTTGTTTCACCCTTTTCCCATCGATTCAGTGTATTCGTGCTGGCGTACCCGATTCCGGTCGCGGCTAGCTGCCCGGATAGCTGCTCTAAGCTCAAATTACGCAAATGGCGCCAGTATAAAAGGTAGTTTGTATTTGCTACTTGATTCTTCTTTGTCATTCCTGCGCTCCCATTCCGCTAGGACACATCCTCTAACGATTCACAGCATAGCAACCTGTAAGGCTTGCCGTCAAGCTCTGTTATCTCATTCTTCATTTCTGACATGAAAACCGACATGCGGTGACACGTGGTGGGATGGTTTCTGCCGCACATTTATGTCAGGCACTTCGATAAGTGCTGAAAACCACAAAAGGAGAAAACAAGCGATGCAAATGAACGCGAAAGTGCTGGCCGGGACAACCCAGATCCTCAGTACCAAGAAGGGGACCCAGTTGGAGAAAACCCGTCTCAAAGTCTTGGACACGGGGGTAGAGGTCGCCAGCGATGTGCAAGTCTACTGGATCGATTTCATCGGCGATGCGGCGCTCAGCGAGGATGAATTAACCTCTATCAACCATGAGGAAGTGGTCATCGAGATTCGCCGCGTCTCGGCTACAGCGGGTCGTGATGGGCGGGCTTATCTCAATATCAGCGGTGGTTTGATTCTATTGGGGAGCATGCCGGTACAGTCCAAACTCGTGGCGGCAACGACCAGCAAGAAAAGCAAGTAGCGCTGACAAAAACGCGAGGAATGAAGAACCACCTTCATCCCTCGCCCATCTCACCCGCTGAAAGGGGAAGATATGAGACCGATGCAGCATAACACCGAACCCACTCCTGTCGCAACAACCGTGTCGGTCTGGCCCTTCTCGTATCAGGGCGTGCGCTTCATCGTTCTCCCTTTGGATGATGGCACCTATCAGGGTATCGTCGAGGGCGGCTATCGCACGGTGCCGTGTGCCACTCCCGGCCAAGCCCTTGTTCTGGTGCGTGATCTCATCCTGGCTGTGCAAGGAGACCAGCACTAATGCCTACAGCGCCCCACACGCGGCGCGGTTGTTATCCTTGTGCCGGATGGCGCAAGCCACCTTACCGCCGGCACACGGGTAGGGAGGGAACATGAGCGAGACACAACCGAACGCCCAGCAGGCGACATCAGCGCCTGAAATGGAGTTGCCGCTGCTGGCAGGCATCTCGGCGTTCTTCCATTGGCTGGAAGAGTTCGTGATCATTCTCTCTGGGCCATTCCTCACCCTCGGTCTGGGGATTGGCTTGGTGGATTTGCTTAGCGATGGGGCGTTGTTCGTCAACGCTCCGGCTTTGCTCTATCTCTGGGCGATTGCTCAGACGGTGGGTGTGGATGGGCAATTGGTGGGCACCTGGGCGCGGGTGGGTCAGGCGTGGCGGCGCGGACGCTGGTTCAGCGTCTTCGGCTTCGCGCTCCTCGGTCTGCTGCTGGCGTATGTTGGCTTCGTTGCGGCGCTGGTGTTTGCTTACCAGCAAGCCTATCACCTGACCACCGCCGGCGCATTAGCCAAGCTCGGCTTTGATACCGTTTCCTGGCTGTGGCAACGGACCGCCGTCTCAGTGGGGTTGGTGTGTCTCTCTGGGCTGTTGCGCTACCAGAAACCCAAGCCGGTGGCCGTCGATGTCGAGGGCGAGATCCAGCGCATCCAGAATGAGGCGCGCATCAAGGCTGCTCAGGCAGCGGCACGCGCTCAGCAGGTGCGCGGGTTGGTAGGCATGGCGAAAGAGGCGATGCATGCTGCCAGGGGGAAAGGCGCGGGTGAACCCGCTGTCCCTTTGTCATCCAGCAACGGCCAAAAACCATAACCGTGCAGTTACGCACCAATGCTGAGTTACCGTCCCAGCGGATGACGGATGAGGAATATGCTCGGCTCCAACAGGCGCGGGAACGGTTGGGCTTAGGACATTTACAGGGGCGTCGGCGGGCGCGACAGAGCGGGCAGCCCTGGGGCTGAGGCATCTGACCGGCAACAAGCGCCGGGGGGCGGCAGCACCGGGGTGACGCCCACCGGAAGGGAGCGTTTCATGCGTCACGGGCCTCTTGGACGGTGCGGCCAGCCCCGCCAAGCTCGCTGACCGTCCGCCACGCGCCGGGGGTCCTCAGCGCAAGGGAGGCACGACGCCGACCT
>JAJPKG010000039.1 GCA_021323815.1 Pseudomonadota bacterium | reverse complement strand
GATTCTCCTCGGAGGTGAGAGCGATTATGTCGAATCAGCGCAACGAGACAGAGCGACCGATGGAGTTCGCCACCCGCGCGATTCATGCCGGCCAGCCTGCTGATCCCGCGACCGGCGCGACCATCTTCCCCATCTATCAGACATCGACCTACACGCAGGCGGGCCTGGGTGAAAACAAGGGCTTTGAATATTCGCGGTCGGGTAATCCCACCCGCGCCGCGTTGGAAACATGCCTGGCGTCGCTGGAAGGCGCGCGGTTCGGCCTGGCCTTTGCCAGCGGTCTGGCGGCGGAAACGTGCATCCTCTCGGTGTTACGCCCCGGCGATCACATTGTGGCGGGTGATGACCTTTATGGCGGCACCTATCGCCTGTTCGAGCGGGTAGCGCGCCCGATGGGCATCGAGATCACCTATGTGCCGGCGCGCGACACGGCGGCATATAAGAAAGCGATCACCAAGAAGACGAAATATGTGTGGGCCGAGACGCCGACGAACCCGCTGCTGACGCTTGTGGATCTGGCCGCCGTCGCCGAGATCGCGCACAGCAAGGGCGCGCATCTGATCGTCGATAACACGTTCGCCACGCCCTATTTCCAGCGGCCCCTGGAACTGGGAGCGGATGTTGTCATCCACAGCACGACGAAATATATCAACGGGCACAGCGACGTGGTGGGTGGCGCGCTGATGACCTCGAATCCCGAACTGCTGGAAGCCTATAAGTTTTATCAGAATGCCGCCGGCGGGGTGCCGGGCGCGTTTGATTCCTGGCTGGTGTTGCGCGGGGTGAAGACGCTAGCCGTGCGCATGCGCCAGCACGCCGAGAACGCGATGGCCGTCGCCGAATTTCTGAGCGGGCATCCAAAGGTGCGCGCCGTGTATTATCCCGGTTTGCCGAATCATCCTGATCACGCGCTGGCGAAGCAGCAGATGTGCGGCTTCGGCGGCATGGTCTCGTTCGACATGAAGGGCGGCCTGACTGCCGTGAAACGCGCGGTGAAACGGTTGCGCGTCTTTGCTTTGGCCGAAAGCCTGGGCGGCATCGAATCGCTATGCTGCCATCCCGCGACGATGACGCATGCCAGCATCCCCGCCGAGGTGCGCGAGGCGCGTGGCGTGACCGATTCCCTGCTGCGCCTGTCGGTCGGCATCGAAGACGCCCGCGATCTCATTGCAGATCTGAAAGACGCGCTGGATTAAACATCAGCGCGAACTGTTGCACTTCCGCCCAGGTAAGCGGTGTGGATGGGTTGACCTCGAAGCTGCCGGGGGCGATTTCAGGGCCGAGGTTCCAAAAGCCGACACCCGCGGCACCGGCAGCCTGAGCGCGGGCGAAGATATCGGTGTAGGCGGCGGCGCGGGCCTGGTCGCCCATTTGCTGCCGGAAGCCGAATTCTTCCAGGACGAATGGCTCGTTGCGCTGCGCAGCCCACGCCGACACCTGCGGCATGGTGATGTCGCGGTCGCCTTCAGAATAGACATGGATGGCGGCCAAGCTGATGTGTGGCAGCGCGAAGATCGTTTGCCAGGGAATGCCGTAATCGCCATTGAGGAATGACAATCCGCCGGTGCTGATGAGATGCTTGCCGCCATCCGCCCCTGCCAGTTCGGCAGCGGTAGCGCGATAAAACGCGACGAGTTGATCAGCAGTCGGTCGCAAGGGATCATGCCCATTCGGCGGCAGCGGTTCGCCCGCAATTGCATAATAGGCAATGGCGCGCTCGTTGCGATAGCGCTGCCCCACGAAATCCAGATAGGCTTTCCAGTCAGCGGGATTATACGCAAACTTGCCCTGAGCGCGCAGCATGTTGCCAAAGGTGGTCAGGCTGATCACCACGTGCATTCCGCGAGAACGCGCATGGCAGAGCAACGTATCGAGATTCTCCCATACCTGTGGCGCATGCCAGTCGGATGCGGCGTTCAGGAAATCCGTCGCGCGAATGGTGTTGAGATGCGCCGCCTGGGCGAGATCCAGCATCTGATCGATATATGCCGGAAAGTCGCTGCGCAGCCATGCGCTCGCCCGATAGATCTTGTCGCCAACCTGCATATAAGGATACATGGTGGCGAACATCAGCCGCGCCGGCGCATTCCCTATGACGAACGCTCGCCCTTGCGTCTGCACGAATGGTCCGCTGCCCCCCAGGCACGCGCTGGGTGGTGGCAATGATATATTCTCTTTGTTTGCTGTGGCGCAGCCGGTCAGCAATGAGAGCAGGCATAGGATGAGAAACGGCACGACGGTTGTGGATGAGGCCAGGATCGCACGGAGAGATCGCCGGTAGCTCAACCTCCCGGCTTGAACAAGCCAACTCCTCCGGGCTGCGGTCGGATCTGTTCGAGTGGCGTGCGACGATGTGCACTTCCAGTTTTTCATCTCTCTTCACCCTTGCCGTGTCTTCCGCGAAATCTTCCGTGTTCTCCGTGTCCCGTTTTCTCTATCTGCCAAACACCCAGCGGCGTTGCGCCAGATAATTCCAGCATAACGATGCGGCGGTGGCGACGAGCTTGGCCCCGTTGATCGCCAGCGTGGGGGGCAGCGCGTGGCCGGTGAGCTGCCGCAGCCCCAGCACGACGGCACCGTTGATGAGCAGCCCCACCACGCTCACCGCCAGAAAGCGCAGGATGCGCCCGCCGTGCGCCAGATCGTTTTGCCCAAACGTGATGCGCGCGTTCAGCAAATAGCTGCTGAGCATGCCCGCGCTGAAGGCGAATAGATCGAAGCCGAAGAGCCACGCGCCATTATTGTGATGCGTCAGCACGATCAATCCGTTGAGGATGG
>JAJPKG010000104.1 GCA_021323815.1 Pseudomonadota bacterium | reverse complement strand
TGTCGCCTGGCGCTCGTCATAGGCGCGGGTGTCGGCGTTTTGGCGGGCGCTGGCGGCGAACTTGGTCGCCGTCTCATACGTTTGGCGACTGCGCGCGTGCAGATAATCGCTCAGCGCTTGCAGATCGCCCAGCAGCGCGGCAAGCGGCTCGGTTGTTGGTTCTTCTGACGGGCGTGGTGGAATGACATCAGACATCGAAGGTGTTTCCCTGATTCGAGTCCGCGCAGGCGGACTTTATGGCCGCTCGGCCCTTAGGTGCGGCTTCAGTCGCCGGCTCGCTTCCTCTACGTCAGCCCCAGCGCGTCGGCCACGCGATTCAGATAATTGATGAAGCCGATGACAGCGGTGAGTTCCACAATGGCATCATCAGCGAACTGCTCTTGCAGGTCGCTCCACAGGCGCGCGTCGATGTCACCCGCCGCCGTCGTCACCCGCTCGGCATAGCGAATGGCGACCAATTGCGCGGGGGTGAACTCCGCCGCGTGCTGATCGATGTGATAGAGCGCATCCAGCAGATCGCGTCCAACGCCGAGCCGCTCTGCCAGAGCGGACTGGGTGCGCATTCAATAGACGCAGTGGTTCACCTGGGCGACGCGCACGGCCACCAGCGCCTTGATCTCCGCTGGCACAACGCCCTCGCTCATGAGGGCGCGCAGGTGCGCCAGGGCGGTGCGCATCACCGGCAAGCGGTGCGCCAGGGCTTGAAAGAGATCCACCCCTGCGCCGGGCGTGTTAGCCTGAGCCAGCGCTTCCAGCGCGGCGCGGTCATCGGGTTCCAGCGCGTCAAAGCCAATGAGAGGAACGCGAGGCATGGCAACGAATTCCTATCGCTTGCGGGCTTTGCGCGCGGCAGCCAACCGTTGCGCCCGCACCTGGGCATAGAGATCGTCGTTTTCGCCCGGCTCAGCGACTTTCGCGCCTTTGGCGTCTGCGCCGGCAGCGGCGAGCTTGCCGGTGCTGGTGGGCCTGGCCGTCGCGGATTTCTTGACAGCGGCGTTTTTGGTCGTTACCGAACTCTTGCCGGTGACGGCATTTTTCGCCGCCGCGCCGCTTTTGGCGGCTGTCGCGCCCTTCGCGCCGGCTCTCTGTGCCGCCATCGCCTGGCCTTGCGCCCGCAGATCCGCGTTGGACGGCAAAATCTTGAATTTATACAAGCCCCACAGCACGCCGACCAGGATAAGGATGAAAATCAGGCTCATGACGTTGAGATCCCCAAGCAGGGGCAACTTTCTGATGAGCACGGTGTTGGTGAGCGCGTAATGAAATACCTTGACGTTCAACACCGCCAGAACGAACTGCATCAAATAGGACACGAAAAGATAGATCATCATGCCCATGAAGAAGCGGCCCATGCCCGGTGTCTGCGGGCGCGTTCCCCCTTGCGCAGTGTTTCCCATGAACAGGCTCTTCAGACCGGCTCCTAACGTGGCGGGTTTTTCCGGCGTGGCAGCCGGTGCAGCGGCAGCCTTCTTGGTGGTGGATGCGCCGCCCGTTGCTGGGCGGGTTTTCGCGGTTGTTGCCATAATTCTTCGTTTTCCTCTCCGCACGGTGCGGGCGTACGCTGGATCTCGCGCTGCGGCACAACGATCCTTTTCCGCAGTATACATCCTCGCGGGCAAAGAATCTAGAGGGGGGCGCTTTTGGGGCAGGGAAATGCGCGGTGCATCACACCAGCAAGGCAAGTCACGAGCAAGACACTGGGTTTGCTGCGAACGCCGGGCACCAGCCCAACAGGCGTCTTTTCCGAGCCGGGGACATGCTGTCCCCGGCGGAAGTTGGGTGCAATGAGCGCACCCCTGCGAGGATTATTGCACGATCTTATCCACGTCCACGTTCAGCGGGGCCAGGTTGTTGCGCAGCGTATCCTTGATATCCTGCGTCAGTTGGTTGCCCTCTGCGGTGAGTTGCGGATCGGTCGAATTGGCGGCCTGGGTCATCGCGCCCTGCACGAATTGGGCATAGCCGCCGCCAAGCACCACGTAATACACCGTCTTGAAATCTGAGGTGATGGCGCTGGCGGGAACGCCGGGGGGGATGGTGAGTTGCACGCTGCACGTGCCGAATGGATTAGCGCAGGTCGCATATTGCGCGGCGGCCTGCAAGAGGCCGGTGGCGCTGTACGAGGCCGGCGTGTTCGCTTTCACCAATGCGATGGCAATTGGTTTGGCCGCTTTGGGCATGATGCTGTCGGGCAAGGCGGGAATGCCGTTCGGGCCGGTGATGGTTTGCAGGAATTGGTCGGTTGGCACGCCCGATGTGCTGTTCAAGAACGCGATGGTGCTTTGGACATCTTTGATGCAGCCGTCATGCAACGCCTGATATTTGCTCACCGGCACCGACAGGTTTTGCAGGTTCGTCAGATTGGTTTGCAGGTTTTGCGCGTCTTGCTGGAACATGTGAATGTCCGCAGACAGCGCTGTGGCAAACGTACCTAATTGCTGGACGATGGTTGCCGGATCCTCGCTGGCCGAGATGGAAGGCGTATCTGCCAGGACCTTTTTATAGTGATCCGTCTCGGTGTTCAGCGGCGTCTTGCAGTTGTCGCGGATCTTCTCGGCGAACGGCACGATGGTGTTTTGCAAGTTCTGGATGTTGCTGACGCGCGGGATGACCACCAGCGCGCTGAAAAGCACCATGACGACGAGCATCACACCGGAAATGGCGGTTTTGAGGATGGAGCCGTGCGCCAAACCGCGCGCGTTCACGATGGTGGCGGCAAGCGCCAGAATGAAGCCGGCGGCGGTCAGCGCAATGCCCGCATAGACCGCTGTGGTCACGGCACCCAGCGATTCGAGCTTGATTGCCCCGCCGAGCGCCAGCGCCAGCAATGGCAACACGCCGACGATGACAGCGGCGATGGCCAGCCCCATGCTGCCGCGTGGGCCGGTTGCGGATCTGTTTTCCGTTGTCACGGGAGAAGACGACGGGGTGGGAGCATCAGACATCGGATTCCCTCTCTCTGCCACGACACTGTGGCATCTCTACCTGCGGATGATTCCATCTACGCCGCTCAACATGCTCTTGCTCTGGGTCATGCGAACGGCTGTGATGCTCATTGTATCGGGTTACGGTTGAGAGCGCAAGGGGCAAGACAAGCTGGATAAGAGCAGTCTTAGGATAGCTTCACCATTTCAGCCAGCCGTGCCGCGACCTGTTCAGCCGAGGGGATGCCCGCTGTGCCGGGTGATTGCACCACGAAGGACGCGGCGGCATGCGCATAGCGCGCGGCGGAGGGGGCGTCGCCTGCGCGGTGCAGCGCAATGAGGAACGCAGTGGCGAAGCAATCACCCGCGCCGGTGGGGTCAACCTCAGTGACGGGAAACGCGGGGATATGCTGCCGCGCGCCGTGCTGCCACAGCGTCGCCCCGCGCGGTCCGTCGGTGAGCACGACCAGCGGCACCTGGTGCGCCCAGCTTTCCACCGTCGCGGTGGCGTCTGCTGCTCCGGCGGCAATGGCCAGATCTTCCACGCTGAGAATGATCGCCGTCAGATGTGGAAGGATGCTGCCGGCGGAGCGCCAGGGAACGGGAAAGACGCGGCCATCCTCGCCCCAGCTGCGCAGCCAGCCCTGCGGCGTCGCGGCGCGCTGCACGCTCTCCAGGCACGCGGCGACATCGAGCGCGATCTCATCGGCGATGGGGCCGAGCAAGGTGATGGGGGCAGCGCGCCATTCCTGCGGGATGGCATCGGCGGCGAGCGGGGCGGCGCGGGCGCGCAAAAATTGCCGGCGCTGACCGTCGTGATAGCGGTTCTCGAAGATCGTCGGGGTCGGCGCGGGAACGGCAGCCAGTTGCAGATCAGGGATCAACGCGGCCAGTTGCGCGAGATCCGCTTGCGGGGCGCTGGTGACGATGCCGGGCCGCAGGCCCAGGCGCGAGGCCAGCAGCGCGGCATAGGTGACGGTTCCCCCCAGGCGATAGCTGCCATCGGGTTGCAGATCTTGGGCGAGATGGCCCACCAGCACAATATCCGGCGGCATGGTGGCTCAGCGTCCGGGGCGTTTGAGCGAGATGACCACGCGCCGCTGGTCGCCCTCGCCGGTGCTCTGCGTCGTCACATTCGGCTGGTCTTGCAGCGTCAGGTGGACGATGCGGCGCTCATAGGGCGTCATCGGTTCCAGCATCATCGACCGCTGCGACTGTTGCACCTGCTGGGCCACACGCAGGGCCAGTGACCGCAGATTCTCGTCGCGCCGTTGCCGGTAGTGATCGATATCCACAATGACGTGAAAGCGGTCTTGCAGCTTGCGGTTGAGCATCAGATTGACGATCAATTGCATGGCTGCCAGCGTTTCGCCGCGCCGGCCTATGAAAATCCCCTTGAGGTTTTCATCGTTGGTGCGCATGTTCAGCGTCAGCGGATCGTCGTTCGCGATCTCGACAGCGACTTGCAGATTCATGTGGCGCAGCAGGGTGCGCAAGATCTCCAGGGCGGTGCGGGCGACTTCGTCAGTGACGGGGGCAGCCTCTTCTTCCTCCGCGTCTTCATAGCCAGCCTGAAGGCGCGGAGCAATGGAAGAAGGGCGGCGCTGGGGTTGCGTCACCGGGGGGGGAACGCTTTCCTCGTCGTCCTCAAACTCTTCTTCTTCGTTGTCATAGACGGGCGCGCGAGCGGGCGGCGGTGGTGGCCGAAAGGCGGAAGGAACGCGCTGGGGTGGTTGCGGCGGCGCAGGCGGGGCTTCCTCTTCTTCCAGATCGCCGATCCATTGCGCGGCCAGATCGGGAGTCAGCACCGCGCCGGCAGAACGCTGCGGCGGCGTGGCGGATTTGGGCTTCTTGAGCCAGACGCGCACGCGGGCTTCACGCGCGCCCACGCCGCGCACGCCTCGGCTGGGCTCCTGCAACACAGCCACTTCCACTTCGTCGCGTCGCCGGCCCAGGCGCGCCAGCGCTTGCAGGATGGCATCATCAATGGATTTGCCCGATGCCTCGACGGAGTCCATATGCTATTTACCACCCTTCTTCTTGGGGCGAGTCGTGCTCGATGGTTTGGGTTTGACGGTGCTGACGCGCGGCGTGGCGCTGGTGGTCATCTTGGGAATATGCGTCACCGGCACGCTGCCGTTGCTGCTTGCGCCATTCGCCTGGGGCGTCACCAGCCGCACGCTGCCTTTCCTGGCATTTGGCGTGGTGGGCGTGCGCGTCGTGGCCGGTTTGGCAGCCGGGCGCGGTGCCGGGCGATTAGCGGTGCCGGTTGTGCGCGGCGTGTCATTGGCTGCGGGCAGAGCGCGCAGCGCGGTGGCCTTCTCGCTGCCGTTCTTTTCCGGCGTCTTTTCTTCCACCACGCGCGCCCGAGGATGATTGCTGCCGGGCGTGGGCGCGCTCAGCGTGCTATCCACCACCTTGCTGCCGTTTGGGGTAGCCACTGCCACCTGCGGTTGGGGAACAAGGTGTTCCAGGCCGGGGATGCCCTCGAACAAGCCGCCGAAGTTGCGGCCATTGAAGAAGTATTGCTGCACCACGCTATATGCCGACGTCACGATCCAGTAGAGCGCCAGGCCGGAAGGGAAGGACCAGGCGATGAAAAGCGTGAAGAGCGGCATGATGTATTGCATCATCTTCATCGTCGCCGCGTTGGGGTCCGGCGCGCCAGCGGGGCGGTTCGTCTGCATCTGATTCTGGTTACGCCGCAGCGACATGCGCAACTGGATGAACGTCAGCAGCGCCGCCAGAATCGGCAGGATGTGCGTGGGGTCCGCTTGCGCCAGGGAGATGGCCAGGAAATGCGTATCGGGCAGATGCGTCAGCCCGTTCGGGCCAAAGATCGGGCGCATGAAGGGATAGAGCGCGTCGTTGAGGTCCGAGGGTTTGGGATGGCCACGCAAGATCGAGTTAAAAGCGCCATACAGGCCATAGATGAACGGCAACTGAATCAACAATGGCAAACAACTGGCATAGGGATTATAATTATGCTCTTTATACAGCGCGCTCAATTTCTGCTGCATCACCAGCGGCTCAGCGCGATATTCCCGCTGAATCTTCTGGATTTGCGGCTGCAATTCCTGCATCACTTTGGTGGAGCGCAACTGGCGGAAGACCAGCGGCACCAGCGCGGTGCGCAGCAAGAGCGTCATGACCACGATGGAGAGCCAGAAACTATGGATGATCCCATAGATCAGCATCAAGAGGTTATAGATCGGCTCTTGAAACAGATAATGAAACAAATCACCGATGAGTTGCACGGGAAACCTCCCAGAGATGTCGTCGCCGTTGCGGCGTCAGGCGCAAGCTGCGCCGTTGAGCAGTCAGGGTACCGGATCGTACAGGCTGCCTTTATAAAAAGGATGACACCGACCAATGCGTTTCAGTGTCATCCATCCGCCGCGCCACAACCCGTACCGGTCAATTGCCTCATATCCATATTGAGAACATGAGGGTGTGAACCGGCACGATGACGGCATCAACAGCGAGAAGGTATGCTGATAGATTCTGATTAACCCAAGACCAAGATACTTCATGCTGACCCCTCCGAGGGATCGCGCGCGATGGGGGCCTGCGCCTGTGATGCGGCCTGGTTCGTTTTTCCCGAACCGGACCAGAGTTTCGCGCGTGTGAGTGCCTGTTGCACCTCGCTCTGAAGCTCGGCGAAGGTGCGGCCCGCCGCAGCGGGTTTGGCGGTGATGACGATGGCATGGCTGGTGGCGATTTCCGGTTGCATCTGCTGGATGATGGCGCGCAAGCGGCGCTTCACCAGATTGCGCGTTACCGCTTTGCCTACCCGTTTGCCCACCACGAATCCATATTGGTTGTGGGGCAGCTCAATGGCCCGCCAGCCTAGCGCCAGTGAGGGGAAATGCAGCGTGCGCCCTTGCGCGCGCACCGCCGCGAAATCCGCTGGGGAGCGCAACCGCAGCGCGCGCCCAAACCGCGACACCGCGCCGCCTAGTCCACCGTCAAGCGCCAGCGACCCTTCGCGCGGCGCGATTTCAACACGCGGCGTCCGTTGCGCGTGGACATCCGTTTGAGGAAGCCATGCGTGCGGAGCCGGGGGATCCGTTTGGGCTGATAGGTTCGTTTCATTATGGTCAGCGGCGTGGGATCGAGCGTTCCGCGAGTCGCCGCGCCTCCTTCTATCCTACACGATAACGCTATCGTGTTGTGTTGCAGTCCTCTCCTGACTGCTAGAGTCAGGATTGACATTAAACGGCTATTGCATCTTATTATACGTTGCCGACACCGCGCTGTCAAACCGCCGGGACTCTTGCCCTTGCCTGATCTTGTGAGGTTAACGGCGGCTGAGATGTTACAACCCCACATGATGTGGTGTCATGAGAGTAGAAGGATGCACTACAACGCATCTTGCAGGTGAGGACAATCAACTGATGGATGTGGGCACAACCACAGGCAAAACGACACTGCAAGCGCTGGCGGCACGCTGGCTGGCAATGACGCTACCGCGTGACGCAACGCTGGCAGGTCAGGCGCAAAAAGATGCGGCTAACGTCTTCTCGCCCGATTTCGAGCGCTTCTTTCTCCAACACGAGCCGTGTCTGACCGGCTATTTGTGGCGGATGGTCGGCGATGATGCCACCGCATGCGATCTGTGCCAGGAAACCTTCATCCGCGCCTGGCAGCACTTCGCGGAAGTGCAGGCAGCACGGCAGCCGATGGCTTGGCTGTTTCGCGTGGCAACAAACCTGGCACTGAACCACCTGCGTGACCAGCAACGCGGCGTCCGGGCGGCAGTGCCGCTGGGGGATCACGACCCTGCGGGAAGCGACCCCACTGTGCGCTTCGTAGAGCGCGACTTCGTGCAACAGATCTTGCTGGAACTGCCTCCCAAAGCGCGGGCGCTCTTGATTCTGCGCGACGTGCAGCAACTGAGCTTCGACGAGATTGCTTCATTATTGGCGATGACCCCCACCGCCGCGCGCATGGCGCTCAGCCGTGCCCGCGCCCAGTTCCGCGACCGCTACTTACATCCGGAGAATAGCCGATGAGTGCGTTCCATCTGCCGCCCTGCGCGGAAAATATCAGCGAACAAACGCTATCTGACTGGCACGACGGCCTGTTGAGCGCAGCAGAAGCGCACCACCTGCGCCATCACATGGAACGCTGCGCCGCATGCCGATATCGCGCGCAAGGTCTCGCCACTGTTGCCAGCACACTCCGTCGCCAGCACATTCCCAATCTGCAACGGCGCATCTGGCGTGGGATGCTGGAACGCATGCAGCGCAAGCCGGCGAACATCTTGCAACGCAGTGCCGTGCTCAGCATCGTTTCGGCGGTGGTGGTGATCGCACTGGCGGCGTTTTTCTTCTTCGCGCCCAAACATTCCACGATGCCGCCAACTTCGTTCATCCCGACGGCGACGCGCGCCAGCACCGCAACGGCGCAACCCACCGCCACACCCCAGACGCTGACGCCCGCACAGGCATGGGGCACAGCGGGCGTTCGCGCGTTGAATATCGACACGAAAAAGTATTTTATTCAGGGATTGCTGCCTGGGGGCGCGGGCGTCGTTGCCACGACCTTCGCCACTTTCTCTCAGACGAATCCGCAAGATATTACGGTTAGTGTCGTTCTCATCACTGCGCCTGACGCGCGGGTGCAAACCCTCGCTACCGGCCACTGGACACATGCCAGCGTTGCTACTGATGGTCGCTACATCGC
The DNA here is from genome assembly GCA_021323815.1 of Pseudomonadota bacterium. GTDB lineage: Bacteria > Chloroflexota > Ktedonobacteria > Ktedonobacterales > JACDGC01 > JAJPKG01. The sequence continues at coordinate 14,520 of JAJPKG010000104.1, read as the reverse complement.
CTGGGTAGGGGGCTATAATCCCACCGGGGGGCCAGGGGATAGTCACCAGACCCTGGCCTATGACGATCTGTCCACCGGACAGATCCACACCCTATTTGACGGGGAGGCCAATCGCTACCTACCTGATAGTCTCGTTGTGACGCATGGGCATATCTGCCTGATAGAAAACAGCGTGAATCCACCGCAGAGCCGACTGCTGATCCTTGATATCGCCTCTGGCGCTCAAACAACCCTACTGAACAATGTGCAGCGTTTCAGCATCAGCTGGCCCTATGTCTTAAGCGCGGAGGAAGGCAATGGGCAGATCAAGGGCGCGCCAAACCCCATGACGCTCGTGAACGTTGTGACGGGGCAACAGCGCGATGTGACCTCTCTGGTTGATTACTTCAACGGCATCAGCCCAAATTTTGCGCTGGATGGCACGACTATTTTCGCCACCCGCCCGGATGATACCCACACCATCGAGAAGTATTATGAGATTGACCACGCCGATCAACCTGCGCCGCCGCAGCGCGTGTTGTTTTCCGAGCCGCTCAGGAGCTATCCCAGCATCGATGATGCCTTTACCGGTGCAGATGCGCGGCTGTTGTCTGTAAACAGCGAGAGTTTGGGTTTCAGCATCTGGGATTGCGTCTTGCACCGCCCAATCAGCACCGGCACGTTCTTCATGTTCAACAACGGCGTGGTGGCTTATTCCACCAGTCCAGGCCAACCCCAAACGCTCATCTTGCAAGCCGAAAGCAACTTCACCAGCTGATCGCTGGATCACGAAATAGGCCAAAGGGGCTTCTTTTCCGAGCCGGGGGAATCTTGCCCCCGGCGATCTCGCAGTGGCTCGTCAGGGCGTGGCGCGGGATTCCCCCGTGCCGCTGCGTGTGGGACGGGCGCGGCTGGGGGGTGTGGGGCGCGCGCCGTTTTTTTCCACCGGCAACGAGCCATTATTCGTCTTGCCCGCTAGCAAGACCGGCTTTTCCTGCGTGATGGGTGGCGGCGCGGGATGGGCGCGGTCAAAGGTCCATGGCTTGGCGAAGCGGCGCACCACAAACCAATAAAACAACACGACGCCGATGAAGGTGAAGATCGCCGTCCACTGCGCCTGCTTAAGCGTGGTGATGCCCAGGAACGAGACGAAGACGTTCGAACGCGCGAAGAAGATGATGAACTGGCCAACGGAATAGAGCGCGACATACAGGCAGAAGAACGTGCCGGCGCTGATGCGTCTGGGCAAGATCAGCCGCAAGGGATAGAGAATCGCCAGGGTAATGAGATTGATGATGATCTCATACGCCGCTGCCGGGTGGTAAGGCACGCCGCGCTCAGCAACGAATGATCCCGGATTCAGATATGCCGTTGCCCAGGGCAAGACGTGCGGATCGCTGACGTAGCCGATGCAGGGCGCGTTGGGGCAGACGTTGCCGGGAATGAGCGGGTGCCCTGCCGGATAGCCCACGATGTCGCCGTTCACCAGATTGCCCAGGCGACCAAACATCTGCCCGACGGCGGCGAAGAACGCGCCGATGTCAAAGGCGATCCACGGCGAGAGGCCGGCTTTCCACGCCAGATATCCTGCCGTTGGCGCGCCTAAGAAGATGGCACCGAAAAACGCCATGCCGCCATTCCACACCGCGATGATATTCATCGGCTCTTTCAAGTAATGTTCCACCAGATCCGGCTGCTGGATGACGAAGTAGAGCCGGCCTCCGATTAACGCGGCGATGGCGGTCCACAGGAAAATATTCCATATGTGTTCACGCGCGATGCCCAGCGCATCCGCATAGCGCAAGATGGCCCACAGCGCCACGCTGATGGCCAGCACATACGCCAGGCCGTACCAGTGAATGCCCAGGTTGCCGAGTTGCACGGCGATGGGGTTCAGGTTGATGACGATATAACTCAGCGGCAGATGCGCGAGGGCAGCAGCGAACATAGAGCGATCTCCTGATTCATGCGTCAGCTGTATTATAGCGCATTGCGCTAGCGGTCTCGTCCCAATCGCCGCGCAGCTCCACTTCCAGTTCCAGGGCAATGCCGTGTCGTTCCAACACGGTGTTGCGCGCCAGCGTGATCAACGACACAATATCTTCTGCCGTTGCGCCGCCAAGATTGACGATGAAGTTGGCGTGTTTGGCCGAGATGGCGGCGTTGCCGATGCGGTGTCCCTTCAGCCCGACGGATTCCACCAGCCGCCCGGCATAATCGCCGGGGGGATTCTTGAAGACCGAGCCGGCGCTGGGCTGTGGCGGCTGTGTATCCTTGCGGTGCTGCTTGAAGTGCGCCACCCGCGCCTTGATCGCCTCAGGATTGTCCATGCGCAAGGCAAACGTCGCGCCGGTGATGATCTCGACCGGATCAATCAATTCGCGGCGCGGGGCGATGGGTCGCCCGGCGGCATCGAAAGCGATCTCGCGGTGCTGGCGAAAGCGGCTGCGACGATAGCCTAACCCCAATTCTTCTTTTGGCAGCTCGAAAAATTCCGGGTGGCTGGCATCGCGCAACGACAGCACGCGCGCCGAAAGGATGCTGTCCCCGATGCACATGCCATGACAGCCCGCGTTGCTCACCACGCCGCCGCCGATGGTGCCGGGCACGCCCGCGCCCCATTCCAGTCCGGCCCAGCCCATGTTGGCCAGATCGTTCACCAGCTTGGGCAGGCTCACGCCCGCGCCGATCACCAGTTGTGCCGTCCCGGCCTTGCGGTCCACCTCGGTCAGATACCACTGTTCGGGGCTAACGCGCACCACCGCGCCCTTCGCGCCCGCGTCGGCATAGAGCACATTGGTGCCGTTGCCGGCAAACAGCAACGGGCGCTCATAGTCCTGCGCCATGCGGATGATGCCCAGTAACTCCGGCTCAGTCGCGGCGGCGAACCACACTTCCGCTGGCCCGCCCACGGCGAAGGTGCCATGCTTCGCCAGCGGCTCCTCAAGTTTCAGCCGCGTGGTGACGCCCCACTCGCGCAAGGCTGCTTCTTCAAACGTCAACATAGATCATCAAGGACGGGAACACGAAGGCCGCGAAGATAACGAAGTGACGCGAAGCTTGAGGAAGAAAATAGGCAGTGACTGAACAAAGGCAACCATAAGGGGTTGCTCTTACAGATACACTGTTAAAAGCCTTCGCGCTTCTTCTTTTTTAATTTTCGTGCTCTTCGCGTTCCCGTCCCCCTTTCCCCATTAATGGTCGATCCGCGCGTCGGGGTCGAAGCCGGCGAAATCGGGCGAGCGCAGGAGCTTGCCGGAGATTTGGTAGACGCTGCCCGAACCGAGCATGGCCAGCACGTCGCCGGGTTGCACCAGCCGTGCCAGCAGATCGCGCGTCTGGTCCAGCGATCCGCCGTAATGCACGCGATCCGGCTGCCCGGCGAAAGCGCGGTCGCGTTGGATGGCAGCGACGAGATCGCGCGCGTGAATCATGCCGGTGTCACGCTCACGAGCGGGGAAGACATCCACGATCACCACGTCATCCGCCGCGCCGAAGGAATGTGAGAAGTCTTCTAAGAACGTTTTCAGGCGCGTGAACATGTGCGGCTGGAAGGTGGCGATGAGCCGCCGCTTGGGGAAGCGCAGGCGAATGGCGTCCAGCGTGACCTCGATGGCGGTGGGATGATGCGCGTAATCATCGATGACGGTGATGGTATTGGCCGCTTGCGTTACCTGGAAGCGGCGATACACCCCGCCGTAATTCGCCAGCGTGCGGCGGATGATTTCCGGATCGATGCCCAGCTCGCGGGTGGCAGCGATGGCCCCCAGCGCGTTTTCCACGTTGAAGCGCCCCGGCAGCGGCAGGGTGAAACGGCCCAGGTCGTTGCCTTTGGCGTCGCGGGCATGAAACGAGGTTTCGCCCTCAAGCTGCACGTCGTCGCCCATGTAATCCGCGTCGCCTTCCAGAGAATAGGTGATGAGGCGACCAGGCCACGCGGCCATGCGGTCGCGCAGTTCGCGGCAGCCTGGGCTATCCCAGTTCACGACGAGCGTGGTGGGCAGATCCCAGTTGCCGTCGAAGTCCATGCCGGCAACGAAGGCGTCGAAGCCGTCTTTGAGTTCCTCATAGTTGTTGAAAAACTCCGGGTGCTCGAACTCGATGCTGGTGATGACGGCCAGACGCGGGTGATAGTGCAGGAAGTTGAGGTTGAATTCGTCGGCTTCGTTGACGAAATAATCGCTCGCTCCCATGCGCACGTTGCCTTGCCAGCGTGGCACCATCGCGCCGACCTCGCAGGTGGGGTCCATGCCCGCTTCGATGAGGATCTGCGAGATCATCGCCGTCACCGTGCCTTTGGCATGCACGCCGGCCACCGAGATGCCGAACTTGCCGGCCATGAACGCGCCCAGCACCGCCTGCCAGTCGATGACCGGAATCCCGCGCCGTCTGGCTTCGACAACTTCGGGATTATTCTTATCCAGCTTCATCACGGCGGGAACGATGATCAGAATGTCCACGCCGTCATCCAGGTGGCTGGGGCTGTGGCCTTCCACTACGGGAACGCCTTTCGCGGCGATCCACTCGGTGGCGCTGGAAAGGGTCTGCTCGCAGCCGGTGCAGTGCGCACCTTCCAGCAGGGCCATCTGCACAACGGACGTGATGCCCGAACCACCGATGCCCATGAAGTGCAATCGCTTGCCGCGCAGGTCGGCGGGGGAGATGTGAGGCGAAGGGGGAGATTGTGTCATGCGCGCGAAAGCTCCTTTATGCCATGCCGGCGGAGATCCGGCATTGATATGCTGTTCGTCGCCTCCATTGTACACTGTTTTCGCCGTTGTGCGCGATCATTTGCCAATAGCCGGGCGCATCGTCCCCAACCTCTTCGAGCGAATCGATGATCCCGTATATCCAACGGCAGCCTTACCAGCCAGGCTGGTGAGGTTATAGTCACATTTAGACCAACGCGATACGTAGCACCATTGCGCATCGGGCACAATCTCAGTGAGTTGCAGCGACAACTCCTAGAAATCTTATCTGTACTGCAAGCTGCCTCTTTGGCGGAACTCATGTCGCATATCCACTTAGATGCTGCCGAGCGAACTATTCGCGAAAACCTCGCCTTCTTGCGTCAATTAGGATTGGTGGAATCAATGGGGCATGGACGCGGAGCGCGCTGGATCATTCGGAAAACCGAGTGATTGTCCGCCTTATTCCGCCGCATTTGGTGCCACTTTTGCCGCGCCCTTTGCATTATCGGCCGCACTATTCCCCGCCTTTCGGCGTTATTCGCTGCCACTTTCGTAGGAAAGAGATATTCCTGGCAAGAACAGGAGGAACACAGCATGTGACCTACGCCATCAAGCTCCCGTTTCTCAGAGTAAAGTGTCGGATGCCCAACTCTTCCCTATTATGCTATCAGGCTAGCGCTGAAATGTGGCAGGTGTGTGAATGAACCTTCGGTGCTCACAGCACATCGCCCGGTGGGGCGTCTTTGCGGTGGAAACCCGGCACCGCATTGCCCTGCCAGGGATGCACGGCCCACACCTCGGTTTCGTGCTCGCGGTCGATGAGTTTCTTTATGCCGGCCAGCACCGCCAGCACCACGCCGCATGCCGCCACCCACAGCGGGCGATGAAAGAGGATCGGCAGCAAGATGACGGAAATGACGGTGGGGACAAGACTGATGTTGAAATCGCGGATGACCGCCAGCGCGACCAGCATGATCGCCCCGCCAAGCAGCGTGGAAAGCGGCGACAGCCCCAGCATGACGCCACCGCCGGTGGCCAGCCCTTTGCCGCCGCGCCAGTGTAAATAGATCGGGAATTGATGTCCCAGCATCACGGCGATGCCAGCCAAGAACACCGCCAGCGGCGGCAGGGCCAGCAGCGAGGCGATGGTAATGATGCTCAATCCCTTCAGCATATCCAGCGCGCCTGCCAGCAAGCCCCAGCCGCGCCCGACCACATACCAGACGTTGCGCGCCCCCACGTTGCCCTCCCCCACATCATAGATCGACTGCCCTGTGCGCCAGCGCGTGATCAGGTGTGAAAAGGGGATCGAGCCGATGAGATACGCGAAGATGATGAAGGCGATGCTCAGTTGAGTCATGGAGAATCCCTCTTTCTGAAGCTGCGTATCCTCATCATCTCACAAACGCGCGGGGAACGCGAGTTCATCGTCACGCCACCGCCTTGATTCCCGTCGCCCACCAGAAGAAACGAGCGGTGCGATGACCCTCAGCGGCGAAACCGAGCGCGGCAAGCGACGACGCGATCTCTGCCGGATCGTAAAAGACCTTGACGATGGTGAAAGCGCGCCCATCGTTGAGCTTGCGTTCGTGGAAGGTGCCGGCGGGATCATGCGTGGCATGGTTCGCGGCGCTGGATGCAGCATCGGCCAGCGAATCCACGATAAAGATGCGGCCACCAGGGCGGGCGGCGCGGACGGCACGCGACAAAAATTCGCCACAGCGCTCACGAGGAACGTGCGAGAGCCAGAATGAGAAGAACACCAGATCAAATTGTGCGTCCGGCTCCCAGGTGAAAAGATCCGCCTGGGCGCGCGTGACGCGGGGATCGGGAACGTTTTGCGCGTTGAGCGCCAGCATTTCGGGCGCGGCGTCCAGCGCGGTGACAGAAGTGGCGATCTGCACCAGTTCGCGTGTCCAGATGCCTGTGCCGCAGGCGAGTTCCAGCGCGGAGCCGACGGGACCGATGTTGTGCAGCGCTTGCATCACCTCAGCAGCCTCGGCAAACCACGCGGCATTATCATCAGGACCGCGATCATAGCGCCCCCGGCGATAGAACCATTCGTCATATTCTCCGGCGCGGGCGCGATAATAAGCGATCTGGCTGTGCAAGGCATCAGCGGTCATGCGAACACGGTCCTTTCATCAATGCGACGGCGTAGGCGAGGGCTGTGGCGTAGGCGAGGGCTGCGGCGTAGGCGAGGGCTGCGGCGTGGGTGAGGGCTGCGGCGTAGGCGAGGGCTGCGGCGTAGGTGAGGGCTGCGGCGTAGGTGAGGGCTGCGGCGTGGGCGTCGGCGGAACGGGCGTATTCGTCGGCTGCGGCGTGGGGGTAGAGGTCGTTTGAGGCGTGGGCGAGGGCTGCGGCGTGGGCGTCTCAGTGAAGATCGGCGTCGGCGTGGTGGCGAAGATCGGCGCGGTGGTGGGCTGCGGCGTTTCCGGCGCGGTGGTGGGCAGCGGCGTGAACGGCGCGGGCGTGGGATAGGTGACATTCCCCGCGAAACCCAATGAGGGCAACAGCGTAGTGACGCCGAAGACCAAACATGCGACGAACGCGCCGCCGATGATCAGCACGGCAGCGATGATCGGCAAGCGATCCATCAGGGTTGGCCGGTCAACCGCGCCATAATGCTCGCCCGACATGGCAGGATCAATCAATTCGCCGTAAGGGCGCGGCGGTCTGAGCGGCCAGCGCGTCGGCTGCTGATCCATCGGGCGGCGAAAGGGTGACGAACGGCCTGGGTTATGGTCGGGACGCCAGTTATCCATCGGATACACTCCTTTCGCTTCCAATGCGCCAGCGGGTAATGGCGTGTGAGCACATAGCGCGGACATCGCCGGGCGCGGTGAGCCGGGATCTCAACCTCCCGGCTCGGAACAGCAACCCCGATGGGCTGTGTCCAGCATACATGCTAACACTGCATAACCCGCCTCTACGTGCGGCGGAGCCGCCTCGAAGCCCGCCTTTGCGGGTTGGGTTCACTTGCCCTAATGTGCCAGGGTGACGATGGTGACGCCGTCGCCGCCCTCTTTTTCGGATGGGGTGGCGAATGATTTCACCAGCGGATTATGACTGAGCAGATTGCGCACCACTTGCCGCAACGCGCCGGTTCCCTTCCCATGCACGATGCGCACCTGCTGCAAGCCGCCCATATACGCATCGTTCAGATAGCGTTCCACGCGGTCGAAGACCTCTTCGGCGCGCTGGCCGCGCAGATCGAGTTGCTCGTCAGGGATGGGCCGCTCGATGATGCTGGGCAGCGTGACGTTGAAGCGTTGCTCCTCGGCGCGGGCCTTGCGCCGGCTCAGGCGCTCCAAATCCGCCGCCGGCACCCGCAATTTCAGCGCGCCGATCTGCACCTCGGCCTCGCCGCGCCCGTCCGGCAGCGCCAGCAACTCACCCACCTGGCCCAGGCTGATGACGCGCACCGGATCGCCCACTTCCGGCTCGCCGGCGATGACCTGCTGTTCCTCTTCCAGATCGGCGACCGACGCAGTGGGACGCTGCCGTTGCTTGGGCATGCGCGGTTTGGGCGGCTCGGCCAGCGGTTCGGCGCGTTCTTCCAGCCCGCGCAGTTTGGCGCGCAACGCGGCCAGCGCTTCTTCGCTGATCTGCCCCTTGTTCGCCTGGGCGCGCACGCGACCGAGATCAGACCGCACCTGCTGGATCTGCTTGCGGGCATCTTCGCGGGCGGCATTAATGATCTGAATGCGTTCGCGCTCGATCTCCACGCGCTGCGCTTCCAGTTCCGCCATGCGCTCTTGCAGGGCACGGCGCTCGTCCTCGGCGGCGGCGCGGGCCATGCTGGCCTCATATCGCTCGTCTTCGGCGACCTTGCGCTCTTGCTGGATCTCTGCCAGCAGTTGCTCCATCGACGTGCTGGTGGTGTCGGCCATGTTGCGCGCCCGCTCGATGATGGTATGATCCAGCCCCAGGCGCGTCGCAATTGCCAGCGCGTTTGAGCGGCCAGGAATGCCGATGCTGAGGCGATAGGTCGGTGACAGCGTCTCCACGTCGAATTCCACCGAGGCGTTGGTGACGCCCGGCTGTTCGTGCGCGAACGCTTTCAATTCGGAATAGTGTGTGGTGGCGACGCATGCTGCGCCGCGTTCCAGCAGCGTCAGTAAAATCGCCCGCGCCAGCGCCGAGCCTTCGCTGGGATCGGTTCCCGCGCCGAGTTCGTCCAGCAGCACCAGCGTCTGTGGGCCGGCATGCTGCAAGATGTCGATGATGCGTGTCAGGTGCGACGAGAAGGTGGAAAGACTCTGCTCGATGGACTGCTCGTCGCCGATATCCGCCAGCACGTCGCGGAAAACGGGCATGGTGGAACGTTCGTCGGCGGGGATGTGCAGTCCCGCCTGAGTCATCAGTGCCAGCAGGCCGACGGTTTTCAGCGCGACGGTCTTGCCGCCGGTGTTGGGGCCGGTGATGACGACCATCGTAAATTGCTCGCCCAGGCGGAAGTTCAGCGGTACCACTTTGCCGCTCAGCAGCGGATGCCGCGCGTCCACCAGCTTGACGATCCCCTGTTCATTGAGGGCGGGCGCGCTGCCCTTGATCGCCTGGCTATAGCGCGCTTTGGCGAATTGCAGATCCAGTTCGGCCAGCAGTTCGACGGCCAGCAAGATATAGGGTGCGTCGGCAGCGACCTCGCCGGAAAGCGCCATGAGGATGCGTTCGACCTCGCGCCGCTCCTCCATCTCCAACTCGCGCAGGCGGTTATTCATCTCGACAATCACCAGCGGTTCAATGAAGACGGTTGCCCCGCTGGATGACTGATCGTGGACGATGCCGCGCACCTGGCTCTTGGCCTCGGCGCGCACGGGCAGCACGTAGCGTCCCTCGCGCATGGTGATGAGGCTATCCTGCAAGGCCGGGCGAAATTCGTTGACGAGATTATTCAGGCGATCTTGCAGGCGTTGCTGGGCGATGCGGATCTGCGCGCGCAGTTGATGCAATTGCGGGCTGGCGGTGTCGCGCACCGCGCCGTCATCGCTGATGGCCGCTTCGATGTGCGCATCCAGCGTGGGGCGGGTGGGCAGATCCGCGCCCAGGCGATGCAGCAGCGGCGAATCTTCCAGCCGGCTCAATTGGCGGTGCAACAGCGCCGCGCTGCGCATGGTCATCTGGATGTCGATGAGGTTTTCGGGCATGAGCATGGCCCCGCGCTGCGCCAGTTGCACCTGCGGGCGCACATCACGGGCGGCGCGGATGCCGATGTCGGGCCGGGCGTCCAGCAGGCGGCGTGCCTCGCTGGTCAGCGCCAGGCGGTGCCGCACCAGGCGGAGATCATCGGCGGGCTGCAATTCCAGCGCCAATGCTTTGCTGGCCGAAAAAGCGCAGTGTTCCGCCAGACGTTCGATGATCTTGGGATATTCCAGGGTGGTGATGCTTTTTTCGTGCATGGATGATGGTGAACTCATTTCAGGTGGAGGGCGCAACGAACCGCCCCTATGGTATATGCGCCTCACAGCGCGTTATTCTCACAGGAAAATAATTGAAGGGCCGCCCTCACCGTTGGTCATATTCAGTATAGCACACAGGCACAGCAAACGAAAGGGGGAACACGAGATGCAGTGAAGATGAAGAGATGTGTAGGGGCGACGGCCCGCCTCGCCTGCCCCTCTGCCCCTACCTTGCCTGCGCCCCTTCTGGTTCCGGCGCTTCCACCGGCACCAGCACAAAACGGATGTGCCCGCACGTCGGGCATGCCAGCGTTTGCACCTTGCTCGGCAACACATGCGGCTGTTCGTGCTGCGTGGTCGTTTCTGTGGCGCGCTCTGGGTAGCTGCCGTTGAAGGAGCAGGCGCACCCCTGCGATTGTGTGAATGGGAAGATGTTCATCGCCGATCTCCTATCTTTCCTCTGTGGACTTTTGTTGTGGTTTGCTTAGCATACATGCAAGAGGCAAGAAGCATGCCATATCCATAACATGCCCAATTTGTCTGTGTCTCAAACCAGGCAAACCGCGCCAGTCCGATTGGCGGCTCCTTAGCAGCATCGAACCCGCTGCACACATCGTCAGTCGCGCGCTCAGCCCTTGCCGGATGATATACTGCGGGGTGAATGTGTCGGGCGAAAGGGACGAGCAGCGATGACGGCAACCATGCTGGACGGGCGAGCGCGGGCGCGGGAGATCCGGCGGGAATTGCAGGCGCGGGCGCGGGAGTTCACGGAGCAGCAGGGGCGCGCGGCGCATCTGGCATTGCTGGCGGTGGGCGACGACCAGAGCGCGCTGCTCTTCGGCCAGCAGGTGACGCGCGTCTGCCAGGCAGTCGGAGTGGCGTATTCTGTCACGCGCTTTGCCGCCGACGTCAGCGAGGCCGCCATTCGCGCGCAGGTCGCGCATCTGAGCAATGATCCCGCCACTGACGGCGTGGTGGTGCTGCTGCCGTTGCCGCAGGGCGTGCGCCAGCGCATGGTGACGGAAGTGCTGACCCCGGCTAAAGATGTCGATGGCCTGGGGCCGCGCAATGCGGGAAATTTGATGCTGGGCTTTCCCAGCTTCGTCCCCGGCACGGCAGAGGCCGTGATGGCGCTGCTGCAAGAAACCGGCATCGCGTTGCGCGGCAAACATGCCGTCATTGTGGGGCGCAGTAACGTCGGCGGCAAGCCGGTGGCCTTGCAGTTGCTGCGCCACGATGCCACCATCACCATCTGCCACTCGCGCACCGTCAATCTCGCGGACATCACGCGCACGGCGGATATTCTGGTGGTGAGCGTGGGCCGGCCCGCAGCAATCACCGGCGCGATGGTGCGTCCCGGCGCGGTGGTGCTCGACGCGGGCATCAATCCCGTGCCGGGCGGGGTGGTGGGGGATGTGCATGCGGCCAGCGTGCGCGAGGTCGCCGGTTGGCTCTCGCCTGTTCCCGGTGGTTTGGGGCCGCTGACGCACCTGATGGTTATTCGCCACACCTTGTTTGGCCCAACACCGTAAAGGAAACGGGACACGGAGGACACGGAAATTTTCACGGGGAGCGCAGAAATGCCACCAGAGAGTGACCGCGTTCGTTCTCTCTGTTGAACAGTAGTGATTGATCGTGCTGAGTTCAGCCTGCGCAGGCGGGCGAGGCATGCCATCGCCCCTACAGCATGGCGCAGCCCTTAGATGCGGTTTCAACCGCCGGCAATCTTTTGGTTGGGAGCATTGGCGATGAGGCACAGATTGACGAATCGTTGGCAGTGGGGCGCGAGCATGGCGCTTATGCTGCTGGCGCTGGTGACGGCGGCATGTGCCAGCACCAGCAGCGTCACCACACAACCGACGCCGGGCGGCTTTCAGCGCGGCGTGTGGCAGCGCCCGCAATTTCCCGGCGTGAGCGCGCCGACTGTCGCGACGGTGGGTTTCGCCGATGGCGATCAGCGCGTGGGTTACGCCTGCTCGGCGACGTTGATGAGTAACGGCACCGCCACGCCGACATCCACCGGAACGCCGACTGCTACCCCGCAAACGAACACGCCCACGCCGGTTCTGCCGGGCGGCGCAACCCCGCTTCCACAGGGAACGGTCATCAGCAATTTCTGGCGCACCGCTGACGGGGGGATGACATGGCAAACCGCGACGCTGCCCACCACAACCAATGGTCTGCTGTGTCCCATCTCAGCCGTCAGCGCGCCGGATGTCACCGATCCGCAGGATGTCTTTTTCCTGGCGGCATTCGGCGATCTGAATTTGCAGAACCCGTCGAGCATCGAGCCGGGGCAGGTGCGCTTCGAGTTGTGGCGCAGCCAGGACGGCGCGCAGACCTGGAAGCAACTGGCCCTGCCGGTGGCACCGAATCCCATCAATCCCGTGCTGCTCTCGCCCTATCATCTGATCATCACGGTGCGGCAACAGCATCTGCTGCTCGGCACAAATTTCAGCGGAGCGAATCTCCTCTTTGCCAGCGCGAATGGCGGCAAGACGTGGGAACAGATCGCCGGCGTTCCCATCCAGGGCGCGACCATGCCTTCTGCTACCTTGCCCTTCGCCGGTTTCGCGCAGGGAGCAAACGGATCGCTGCTGGCACTGGTGCAAGGCCCGGCGAACGACATCGCCGCGACCTATCAAATCTGGCAGACCGCGGATGATGCGAAAACCTGGAAGCAGATCGCCACGCCGCCCATCAGCCCACCGACAACTGCCCAGGTGCAGACACAGATCTTCACCGCGCCGGGTGGCGGAGCGCTCTTCGTCATCGCCCGCACGGCGACGCAAGTGACCACAACGCCAACGGCCACGCCAACACCTCAGGCGACCGGCACGCCCGCTCCCGTCGCACAAACAACCGTGCTACGCTCGTTAGATGGCGGCGCGACCTGGACCCCGCTGGGCTGGCCAACCGAAGCCGGCACCAGCAGCACGCCCGTCGGCAGCTTGAATATCGCCACGCTGGGAACCGAGTTCGCGGTGGACGCGCGCGGCGATGCCTTCATCGCCCCGACGAATAGCGATTTGTCGCAGCAGCAAGACCCGCAGAGCCAGTTCAACGCGGGATTCTTCGAGGCCCCGGCATCGCAGTCGCAATGGTCGCAGGTGGCACGCCCGCCAGTGGCGCAAAACACGGCGTTCACGCTGGCGGTGTCGCTGGTTCCCGCGAGCGCGCTGCCCGTTGGCACGCCTGTTGCTGGCGCAACATCCACACCCATTCCGGCGACCGAGACGCCCGCGCCGACGGCCACGCCTGCCGCCCAGCCCACCGGCACGCCCGCTGCCGGCACCACGCCGACGCCGCTGCCCGGCTCAGACGGCTTGCCTGCGCTGTGGACCAACTTCGGTCCGCTTGCCCAATTCACGTCCGCCCCCGACACGGCGGGATTTTTCCTGAACGTGCTGCCATAGGGGCGGTTGGCATCATTCCTCATTCTCTTCCTTGTCTATTTCAAGGACACGTGGGGAATGGGGAATGATGTTTGCTGATGAAAAGTTTCCACACCATTTATGGCTGTGACACCCAGGCTAAATCTCTGCTGATAAGCAACTCGTCCTGCTTGGCGTGATGCGTATTTTTCATTGGTATGGCATGAGTCGCAAAGCCATGTTGTTGTGCTAGCGTGTGTACGGGACTTGCATCATCATAGGTCATCAAGAAATCCCCGTGCAGTTGTGCAGCCAAAAGAAAAAGATAGGGATGATCCAGAGTATGATGAGCATATAAGCGCTTCCCAGCTTTTTTCCCTTTGCCCTCAACCGTATAGGGGGGATCAATGAAAAAGGTCGCTGATATCTCTTTCTGATATGCTGCTAGAAGCTCAAGGCCATCCCCGTGAATAAACGTCATGCGATCTCGATACGCGGCAATAGCGCGGATGCGACGAGCAAGCGTCTCAGGATACCAACGCGAGTGCAATCCGCGTCCATTCTCGCCTTGTTTAATAAGACCGGATCCAGGTGCGAGGATGCCGCCATGGACCATGCGATTTTTGACAATCGTTTGAAAAGCGCGTTCATGAGTGTCTCGTGGTGTTTCGGCCAGCACGGCGCGCACATTGTCATAGCTGACTTCAAATGAAGTGATGCGACAAGCAAGCCATTCATTCGTCTCTTTATCAAGGGCAGTTTGCCAAACCGCCGCTACATCCGCATCTAGCTCAACCATAACTACGTGCTCAGCCAGTCGCTCAGCGACTACTGTCAGGCTGATGATGCCACCCCCTGCGAAGGGTTCAATAAACAACGTGCGAGGATGCAAATGTTGTGTGCTCAACAACCATCGGCGAACATAGGGCACGAGCCATGTCTTGCCACCAGGATATCGAAATGGACTGCGTTGCGGAACTGAGGCAACGTTGATTACTTTGGGCAGCGGCGCATCTTGAAACAAGGTACCTTGAATCATTCGTGTTCGCCCTCATTTTCCTCATCTGGTAGGTT
>JAJPKG010000312.1 GCA_021323815.1 Pseudomonadota bacterium | reverse complement strand
GAGACGGCCACCCGCTTCACTCTCGATATCTCGGCGGTGCCCGTGCTCAAACATCTGACCCATCTGCCGGTGATCATCGATCCCAGTCACGGCACCGGGCGGCGCGATCTGGTGGTGCCGATGGCGCTGGCGGGTGTCGCCGCCGGAGCGGACGGCATCATCGTGGAGATGCATCCCCAGCCCGACGCCGCGCTGAGCGATGCTGCGCAGACCATTTCCCCCGCCGCGCTGAGGGAGATCGTCTCCGGCGCGCGCGCCATCACCCTCGCGCTCGGTCGCGCCGTGCCAGAGACGCAACCGCCCGGCAAACCCAAAATCGGGGTGCCGCAAAGCTGATTTGGCCCATTGCATGCGTACCTGCTGGCGATGTCACTCATTCCCCCGCAAGGCAGCGAGCGCGGGAATGGCAAGGAATCGCCAACAGGAGATGTGTCGCGATGCAGCCGGAACCGCCGAGTGTTCCCGCCCTGGCCGGCGCGGATGGCGAGGTGCTCGCCGCCTCGTTAGAAGAAGAACCGGGAGAAATCATCGTCGAAGCCGCAGAAACGGTTGCCAGCACCTGGCCGCTGCGCAGCGGCCCTTTCTTTGTCTGCGACGGCCAGCTCGCCACCGTCATTGCCCAGGCATTCGCCCAGCCGCAGATCGCTGGAAGTTAGCGGCGTGCCGGCAGCGGCGCGGGCGGTGGCGCGAAAAGCGCGTGCAGGGTCGCGGCGGCGCGGGGATAGTCGTTTTCCAGCGCGTCCAGCAGTGTGTGCGCGTCGGCGGGTTGCAGATCCAGCGCGGCGCGGGCGGCAGGGTCCAAGCGCGGCATGACGGCATCACCCCACCACCCGGCACCCAGCGCGCGAGCCAGGATATCCGCCACATGGACGGCAGCTGTGAGATCGCTGCATGCCTCGTGCCGTCCGCCGGAGCGCACGCTGTGATGCCGCCCAACTGCCAGGGCGACTGCTTCCGGCTGGCCCCAGGCCAGGCACAGGTGTCGCCCCAGCGCCGCGTGGTCGCAGGGCAACAGCCGCCGTTCCGCCGTCACCAGCGGAATGCGCTCGGCAGCGGCCATGCGGATGGCGCGTTCATAGGTTTCGGGCATCAGCAGCAAGAAAACCACCTTGCCGATGTCGTGGGCCAGCCCGGCGGCAAGGTAGGGCAGATCGTTGGTTGCGCCCTGACGGCGTGCCAGCAGCCGCGCGGCAACGGCGGTGGCAATGGCGTGTTGCCACAATCCTGCCAGGCGCGCGTTCGTCTCGGCCTGTTCCGGCAGGCGCACCAGATAGAGGCTCAACAGGCTGGGATTGCGGGCAATCTCGCGCACCACCTCGAATCCCATATATTGGATGGCGCGCGGCAACGTCGTCACCTGCTCGCTCAAGCCAAAATAGGCTGAGTTGACGGCGCGAATGAGTCGCATGGCAACGGTGGGATCCAACGCCACCACGCGTGCCACATCTTCTGCGGTGGCCTGGGAATCATCTACTACGTTATCCAATAGAGGGACGATGGGCGAGCACAGCGCGAAACGGCGCAACCGTCCCACCAGCGAATCTAGTGACGTTGCGGCAGGCGACAATGATGTTGGCGAGGCGGGGATCATGCGCGGCTCCCTTCTTTGGGCAGGGCAGCCTGCTGCTGATAGCGCGCGTAGCGCATCCGCGCCAGGCGAGCCAGTTCGCGCATAAACGGCTCGCGCTCGTCAAGCTGCAACAACTCACCCACCGAGCGCGATGCGGTGGGCGCTTGACGCTGGTGATGTGGCGCGCTGGCAGAGACGATCACCACGCGCTCGAGATCCCATTGGCGCAACCGGCGTTGGTGGCGCTGGGTCAGCGTGGTCCCCGGCGGAATCAACAGGCGTCCTTGAGCATCACAGACCGGTTCGGCCAGCACCATGCCCGGCTCGATCTGGGCGGCGCTGATCGTCAGGGTGGGAAAAAGGTCCCTCATGCGGCACCTCCTGTGCAGCGCGTTCCCTGCGCGTGCAGTGCGTTTCCTTTCCTAGTCGGAGCCGCATGCCGCTTCCCTCAGGGACTGTGGTCCTCTGCTGCCTGCCTTGTTGCCGCAAACCTTGTCGCTCTGGTCAACTTGATCAAGAAAGCGGTTCCTGGTATGATTTTTGCAGACGGAATGGCCCTTTCCCTGTCGGGGAAAGCCGGTTTATGGCTACTCTAAAGCAGAACAGAAGTTTTTGCTTCACGGAACACACAGGACACAACTCATGGCACCGACAGAAGCTTTTGATGATATGCCGCCGGCACTCGTCACGGAACCGGAAGTTGCTGTAGCACCGCCATCAATTGCAGAGCAGCCCACCGCGCCCATGCCCGCACGCAGGGCGGCGATTCCTCTCTGGGAAAAACTGTCTCTGGCGGCGATCCTCGCCCTTTCCGCCTTTCTGGATTTTTGGAATCTGAGCCAGAATGGTTTTGGCAACACCTATTATGCTACCGCCGTCAGAAGCATGGCGATGAACTGGCACAATGCCTATTTCGTCGCGTTTGACCCGCATGGCGTAGTCAGCATCGACAAACCGCCGCTGGGATTCTGGCTGCAAGTGCTCAGCGTGAAGATCTTCGGTTTCAGCGGCGTGAGCCTGATGTATCCGCAAGCATTGGCCGGCGTCATCTCGGTTGGATTGCTCTACGCCATTGTGCGGCGCGCGTTCAGCGGTCCGGCGGCGCTGCTGGCGGCGCTGGCGCTGGCCATTTCGCCGCTGTCAGTGGTGACGAACCGCGACAACACCATTGACAGCTTGCTCGCCATGACTACCCTGCTTGCCGCGTGGCTGATGCTGCGTGCCGCCGAAAAAGGGAGTTGGGGATGGCTGATCGCCTGTGCCGTCTGCGTTGGGCTGGGCTTCAATATCAAGATGATGGCGGCCTACCTGGCCGTGCCGGCGCTTGCCGCCGTGTATCTGCTGGGGGCGGCGCGTCCCTGGCGCGCGCGTTTCGGACAACTGGCCGTCGCGGGCGTGATCATGGTGGTCATCTCGTTCGCCTGGGCGGTCTCGGTGGATCTCACCCCCGCCGCGACACGGCCCTATGTCGATTCATCGAAGCATAATTCTGAGATCGAACTGATCATCGGCTATAACGGCATTCAGCGCTTCACCGGGCGCTCACCGCTTCCAACAAGCACGCCGGTTATTCAGCCCAAAAAGATGCCGATCCATCTTGGTGGTCAGCAGCCGCAGGGAACGCTTGGCGCTACTCTCCCCGCGCCTGCACCCAAGCCGGCTGCACCGTCATCCCCGCCATCGCCGGGCGAAAACGGTTATCCCGGCCCGTTTCGCTTCTTTCAGCCGTTGCTGGCCGGTCAGGTGAGCTGGTTCTTGCCCCTGGCCCTGCTGAGCATCCTGGTGGCGGCGACACGCTTGCGCCCGCGCAGTCTGCTGAGATCTTGGCGAGGGCGGCACCTGGGGCCGCGTCACCAGCAGTGGGTGATGTGGACGATCTGGCTCGTTACGATGATGGTTTTTTTCAGCTTCGCCGTCTTTGTCGCGGCCTATTACATGGT
>JAJPKG010000398.1 GCA_021323815.1 Pseudomonadota bacterium | reverse complement strand
TCACGAGATTGGCTCCCAGCGTGCCGATCATCGACCTGTCGCACGCGGTGCCCCCCCAGGACGTGGCAGCGGGCGCGTGGCACCTGGCTGTCGCCGCGCCATATCTGCCGGCGGAAACGGTGGTGCTGGCGGTGGTGGATCCCGGTGTGGGGACGCAACGCCGAGCGGTGGCCGCGCAGATCGGCACGCGCTTCTTCGTCGCGCCGGATAACGGGCTGCTGACCCGCGTGCTGGCACAGGAAGGGGCATCACAGGCAGTGGAGTTGACGAACCGAGCGTGGTGGCTGGCGCGGGGCGAGCGCGAACCGAGCGCGACCTTTCACGGGCGCGACATCTTTGCCCCCGTCGCTGGTCATCTGGCCGGCGGGGGCGCGCTATCCGAAGCCGGTGAAACGATCGATCCCGCCGCGCTGACGCGCTTGCCACTCGCGGAACCGCGCTGGGAAAACGGGACGCTGCTGGCGCACGTCATCCACATCGACCACTTCGGCAACCTCATCACCGATATCGGGCCTGATCTCGCGCCGGCACTGTTCGCGGCGACGGAGTTCACCGCGCATGTGGGACGCCGGCTGGTGCGCGAACGCGCCGCCACCTTCGGTGCCGGTCCCGCCGACGCTCCGTTCTGGTATCTCGACAGTTCGGGCCATGCCGCCATCGCCTGGCGCAACGACAGCGCGGCGTTACGGCTGGGGCTGCGCGTCGGCGCAACGGTGCGCGTGCGCTTTGGTCCTGCTCGTGCCATATCATAGGTATGACACAGAACTGGAACACAACGCGCATATGGTCAAGCCAGGCAGCCAGAAGTCCATTGCCATGCATTGTGCCGCTACAATGTGATATGCTGTAGGCAACATGAGTACGCGCAAGCGGCCCAACAAAGGGCCAACGATAACCACAAAAACGACAACAGGATCGCGCCCGGCGGCAACCAAAACCAGCGGAGCGCCGCGCCCCGACGCGATGAAACCCGCCGCCAACGCCTCTCGCCCCGTCGCTGCTCAATCCACCGGCAGCCCGTCACGTCCTGTTGCCGCCGACCAGCGCGCCAATGGCAGCGCCCGCCCGTCAGGGTCGCTTGCGTCCGCTCCTCGCCAGCAGCCTGCCAGTGAACGCTCAGCCGCACATTCACGCCCAGCCGGTGCCCCGCAAGCATCCGCAACGGCGGTTGCCGTAAAACCGTCGAAAGCATCGTGGTTCAGCTCGATCATTCGCGCCTTCCCCTACCTCGGCGCGGCCTACGTCATCTTCCTGGGCGCGATTGAAGCTGGAACATTAGCCGCAGCAATAACGGGCATCGCATTAGCACTCGCCGGTATTTTCCTGCTCTTCCCACGCAGCGACGGCGTTGATGATGGGGCACCACAAATTCCCGCCCTGCTATCCTTTCGTAAGGATGTCGCATCCTGGGTTGGCGAGGTGCGTTCCGTAGCATTCGGCCTTTTTGCCCTTTGCATCGGCTTGCTTCTGTGGGATACCTGGCATGCGAGCGACATACAACTCTTTTCCTGGCTGTCGCTTGTCGCGCTGGTCGTGGCGTTGGCGCTGATTGTGCGCGCCAGCTATCTGCGCAAAGAAGCATAGCCCGATGACCAGCCCCTCCCTGCCGATGCTGCGCCTGAAAGCGCACCGCGACGAAGCCATCTTGCGCGGCCACCCCTGGATTTTCTCCCGCGCCATCCGTGATCCCAAACCTGCCCTGACCCCCGGCTCTTTAGTGGATGTCGCGGACGCTGCTGGCAATTTCGTGGGGCGGGGTTACTATCATCCCCAGACGGATATCGCCGTGCGCATCCTCACCCGCGATCTCGCCGAACCCATCGACGTCGCATTCCTGGCGCGGCGCATCCAACAGGCGCGGATGTTGCGCGAGCCGTTAGAGCGCGCTCCCCACACCAACGCCTATCGCTTGATCAACGCCGAGGGCGATTTCTTGCCCGGCGCGATTGTCGATCGCTATGCCGATGTGCTGGTGGCGCAGATCTCCACCGCCGGCATGGAGCGATTGACGCCGCTGCTGATCGACGCGCTGCGCGAGGTGATGCAGCCCGCCGGAATCGTGCTGCGCAACGACGTCAGCGCGCGCAGCCGCGAGGGGCTGGAACGCGAGCGCGCCCGCCTGGCCTGGGGCGAGGCACCACCGTTGGTGGAGATCAGCGAGAACGGCATGCGCTTCACGGTGGACGTGTGGACCGGGCAAAAAACCGGCTTCTTCCTGGACCAGCGCGACAAGCGCCTGGCTTTGCAGAAATATGCCGCGGGGGCGCGGGTGCTGAACACGTTCAGCTATACCGGCGCGTTCGGCATCGCGGCGGCGCTGGCTGGCGCGCAACACATCACCTCAGTCGATCAATCCGGGCCGATCATCGCCCGTGCCCGCGAGCAGTTTGCGCTCAATGGCCTGGACCCCGCCGCTCACGAATTTCTGGTCGGCGACGCCTTCGCCTATCTAGAAAAATGGAGTGAGGCAGGCGAGCAGTTCGACATCGTGATTCTCGATCCGCCTGCCTTCGCCAAATCTTTGCAGGCGCGCCCCCAGGCGTTGCGCGCCTATCGCCGGCTGAACGCGCTGGGGATGCGCGTGCTGCGCCCCGGCGGCCTGCTCGTCACCTGTTCCTGTTCCGGCACCATCTCGCTGGAAGAATTTCAGGGCGTGGTGCTGGAAGCCGCCCAGCGCGAGGGTCGCGCCGTGCAGACGGCGGAAACCTTCCTGCATGGGCTAGATCACCCTGTGCTGCTCGCCATGCCCGAAGGTGGCTATCTCAAAGTGCTGTTCCTGCGCGCGTGAACGATCCTTGCGCCATCCCGGCAACGTGCTATACTTAGCAGTGGTACTGCTGCCGGGAAGGAGAGCGCGATGGAGAGGATCGAGGTCGAAACCCCTGCTGGGTTGCAACGCATCGCATTGGACAAACCACGCATCACCATTGGCCGCTTGCCCGGCAACGACATCGTCTTGCCCTATACGCAGATCTCGCGGCACCATGCCGAGGTGCGCCGGCGCGGCGACGACTGGTGGATCATCGACCTGGGCAGCACCAATGGGCTGCGCGTGGGCGGGCGGCAGGTGAAAGAGCACCTGCTGCGCGGCGGCGATCAGATCATCCTGGCCCCATCCATCATCCTACATTTCATCAGCCAGCGGGTTGCCGCGCCCAAAACCGTTGAGGGCACCACGCGGGAACTGCCGGCGCAGCCAGTGCGATCAACCCCCGCGCCGCCTCTTTCCAGCGCGGCGGACGAACCGAGCACTACCCCGGTTGATGCGCTGGCTGCTGCCGCCGGACTGCCCGCGCCGCATCGCCGCGTCGGCATGACGCCGCCTTCCGCCGCTCAGCGCCCCGCCTTGCCACTGGAAGCTCCCCCGCCCAGCGTGGATGAGCAGGATCTCTGGTTGATGGATGCTCCCAACGCATCCGTCGCTATGCCGTCGCCATCCGCTCCCCAGCCCCCGTCTCAGGGTGTCGCCGCGCCGCCGGCAGCGAGCGCCCATGCCGGGGGAGCGCGACAAACGCCGGGACGCGACCTGCCGATGGAGACGCCCTTTGCGCTGATGCGCCAGCAAAAGCCGGTGGCCACCAGCACCTTGCCGCGCAAGCCCATCCTCATCAGTTGCCCCACTTGTGGGGCCAGCACCGCGCCCGACAGCCCCTATTGCTGGAGCTGTCGCCAGACCATCGCCCAGCCCTGCCCGCAATGCCATCTCTATCTGCTGCCCATCCAGCAGAAATGCCCCCGCTGTGATACACCCAACCCGCGCGCCGTCCGCCGCTGAGCCATCTCTGGCAGAGATGTGACAGTGAGCGGTCTGCAATCGTTCTTTATGTGAGCCTCAGCACGTTTTGTCACATGGCAGCAGGCTGGTGTGAAGCCCAGTCTGAGACGCGCGCATAATCAGGAAGGTGGATCTCATGGCAACATCGATTCTGCCCGCCCGTGCTCGTCCGGCAATCCCCGGACCCTCAGATCTGGCGCTGTTTTCCAACCTGCGCAAGCTGCAAGAGAACCAGTTGCACTTCCTCACCCACATGGCCCGCACCTATGGCGACGTGGTGCGCTATCGTCTGGCGCACCTGACGATCTATCAGGTGAACCACCCCGACGGGGCCGCGCAGATCTTGCAAGGCAATCATAAGAATTACGGCATCGAAGGCGTGCCGGGCTTCAAAACGCTGAAACTGGTGTTCGGCGACGGCCTCATCACCATCGACGGCGACCGCTGGTTGCGCCAGCGTCGCCTGGTGCAGCCGCACTTTCATCATCGCCAGGTGGCCACCTATGGCGACATGATGGTGCAATCCACCCTGGACCTGATGGAACAATGGCGCGACCGTCGCGTCAATGAACTGCCGCTGGACATGAACACCGAACTGAGCCGCTTGACACTGCTCAACGTGGTGCAAGCCCTCTTCAGCATGGACATCAAGCAGGACGCGGCCTATCTCGATAAACTGACGATGGAGCTTGCCGAACTGGTGTCGGTGCGCTTCGCCAACCCCCTCTATCCGCCGCTGGCCGTGCCGATCCCCGGCAACAAAAAATTCATCGCGCTGCGCGACGCGTTTGACAGCCACATCTATCGCGCCATTCGCCAGCGCCGGGCAGATCTCGCCGAGGGACGCGAGTTTCACGACCTGCTGGCGCTGCTGATGTCGGCCAAAGACGCCGCCACAGGCGAGCCGATGTCTGATAAAGCGTTGCGCGACGAGATCTGCACGTTCGTCAGCGCCGGCAGCGGCACGGCGACGCAAGCGCTCACATGGTCTTTTTATCTGCTGGCGGCGCACCCCGATGCCGAAGACCGCGTGCGTCGGGAAGTCACCGCGTTGGGCAATCGTCTGCCCACCGTCGCCGATCTGCCCCAGTTGCCCTATACCCGCGCCGTCATCGACGAAGCCATGCGGCTCTATTCACCGGTGTGGGTGCTGACGCGCCGCTCGCTGGAGGCCGATATGATCTGCGGTTATCACATCCCCCCACGCTCGACGGTGTTGGTCAGCCCATACGTCATGCACCGCGACCCCACCTATTGGCCCGATCCTGAGCGGTTCGATCCCGAACGTTTCTTGCCCGCCAACACGGCGGGACGCCATCCCTATTCCTACTTCCCCTTCGGCGGGGGGCCGCGTCTGTGCCTGGGCAAAGACTTCGCGCTGATGGAAACCGCGCTGGTGCTGGCGACCGTGATGCAACGCTATCGTGCCCGCCTGTTGCCTGGGCATCCGGTGGAAGCCTATACCCGCGCCGCTGGGCTGCACCCGCGCTATGGACTGCTGATGACGCTGCACGAGGTGTGAACGCGGCAACGCTGATTGGCTCTCCACCAAACATTGTGATATACTGTATTGCATCGGATATGGCGCGGCGATCCTGGCATTCTGGAACGCGAGGAATTGTGGACGAGCCATATCCACTTTTTTAGGGCACAAAAGATGGGCCGGCAAACCACTTGCCCGCCCACATGAACGCCGGACACAGCCCGGAGGGGGCGCTCTTGCGAGCCGGGGGGTTCGCCTCCGGCGGACTTGCCTGCTCTGTCCGTGCTATGTGCTCTCACATCATCAGCTGGCGCGCTACACGCCGATGCAAGACGCTCTAAACGTGCAATCCCTTCGGCAAATAGGGAGCCGTCAGCACAAATGCCGTGTTGGCATAGTTGCCGACGCCGCTGACCGCCGCCCGCGCCGCGAAATCGCCGGCCAGCGAGTCAACGCCGGTAACATCGGCTGAGCACGCCCCATCGCGCAGCGCATCAATGGTCATGGTGTTCCATCCGTCGCCGACGATGCCGGTGGAATTGTCGCTCAAATACGCCGAGATGTCGCCGCCGTCCAGCGTCATCCCACGCGCCGCGCACACATGGGCGGTCGCATGATATTGCACGCACGACACCGTGCGCCCTTTCGTGTCGATATATTCCTTAACCCACAACGCGGCGAAAAGATACCCGTGTACCTGGCCGTCCAACATGCGGATCGTCGCCGGAGCGGTCGCCTGTGCGACCGGCGCGTAAAAATAGTGATTCGAGCACGAAGCGGCAACCGCAGCCGCCTGAGCGGGGCGCGCCCCCGCCACCAGCATCCCGGCCAATGCCAGCCCAAGCGCGGCGAGAGCAATGCCCGCGCGACGAGATGTTTGCATCACGTGTTCCTCCAACCTCACAACCCACAAGCAGATCACGCGATCCACTTGACGATAATCACCATAGCCCGACGCTATAGTTCATCAATAAGCGTATCATCACTGCGAGATGGTGTCAATACCATTTGGCCAGATGCTCCCAGCATTATCGTCGCATGGTCGCTCATTCACAGCAATCTCTCATTTCCTCAACGCTGATCATTCGCCGGCTTTCTTGACCGGCGGGGGTGGCATATACGGAAGACCGGGCAATTGCGGGGGCGTGATGCCGCGCCGCAGCAGATCGATCCAGGCCTGTTGCGCCAGAAATTCGCCGGGGGCGACATCGGGCAGGCGCTCGCGCACCAGTTGCACGTCGTTGATGACCGCTTCGAGGCGCTCGTGGGCGATCTTCATTGCCAGCTTGGCCTGCACATATTCGCTGGCGGGCATGGACCCGCGCCAGAACAGGCTATCCAGCATCAAGCCGTGCGGGGCCAGCAGTTCATTCACGGCATCGCGCAGAATCTCCGTCGCGTTCTCGCGCAGATCCGCGCGGCGCAATTGCCCCGACGAATAATTCAGCATCAACTGGCGGGCCACCACGCTGACGGTATGCTCAATCATGCGCCGCAGTTGTTCCGGCGACTTCAGGAACGTGGCTTTCATCAGCGGCGTGATGCGCGTGATATCGGGCCGGAACTGCCAGCTCAGCTCCAGATTCAAATAGACCGCATCGCCGTCGGCTGAGTTGATCTGCGAGACGACGAAATCTTGCGAGACGGGGCGCATGTCGATCTGTTCCGGCCCGATGGCGTCGATGCCTGGAATCAAAAAGGTCATGCCGCTCGGCCCCAAGCGGTGCATCTGCCCCCAGCGATAGATCAGCGGGCGCATCGGCTCCGGCGTGACGTGCAGCCCGACTTTCATGCAGACCAGCGCCAGCACGATGCCCAGCAGAATGATCGCCAGCCCCAGCGCGGGAAATGCCAGCGCCAGCACCAGCACCGCGCCGGGCGCGCCGATCACCAAGATCCGTGTCAGCGAATCCATCCGGGTGTCCTCGATGTTCCTTCAAAAGTGTCCGATCCTGCATGAGGATCGCACTGTTGGCGATTCCTTTCGCAACGTGAATGCCAGCACGAATAGCCCGTTTGTCATGCGTGTTACCCATTCACACCGGCGGCGTTGTACGAATATCAGTATAGTTTTTGCAGCAAAACGTGCGTTCCCGCTCGCGCGGGCGCAGCCGCAAGAGGGTATCCGCGTGGTGCTAGCTCCCATGCCTGCGTTCAATTCCTGGCCGCAACATGAACGGCTGGATCATCATATTCTCCCGGAGCACGTTTCTACGCTCGATGACCGCCAGCGCATTTTCGCCATTGTTGAAGCCGTGCGCCAGCGCGACATCCTCACCTTCGAGCATTCCCGGCGCGTCGCCATCTATGCCCAACGCCTGGCGCGCTGCCTGGGCTATGGCCGCGCCGAAGCCGAGCAATTCGCTCTGGCCGGGCAGATCCATGACGCCGGCAAGTTCTGGATCACAGACGCCATCCTCAAGAAAACCGGCACGCTGAGCGATGATGAATTCGCCACCATCCGCGCGCACACCATCATCGGCGAGCGCCTGGCGTTGGCATATGATCTGCCCGCGTTTTACACCCAGGCGGCGCGCCATCACCACGAAAATTTCGATGGCACCGGCTATCCCGACGCCCTCAGCGGTGAGCAGATCCCCTTTGTGGCGCGGCTGCTGGCGGTGGTGGACGCCTTTGACGTGATCACCTCAGAGCGGCCGTATAAAGAGCCGGCAACGATCGCCGTCGCCCTGGCCGAACTGGAGCGCATGGCCGGCACCCAATTCGATCCCGCCCTCGCTCGCGCCTTCATCGATCTCACCGGGGGGCAGGAAGCCTTCATCGTTCCCGCCCGCATCTGCGTGGTGCAGTGGAACCCGGAGCACGCTGGTGCGTGGTATCGCATCGCCACCGAGTTCTAGCAGGCGGGCTGCTCAAACCGCCCGCTCCGCATCGGGTGCATGTTCCGCCACAGGCGTTGCGAGCCAGATGCTGACCTGCATTGGAACGATCTCCCCTCCCCAGCTTTGCCGGAGAGGGGGCGAGGGTGGGGCTTACGCGGTGGCAAAGCGTTCCAGCACCGCCTGGACATCCTTCGCGGTGGGATAAAACGCCTCTTCCTCCGCGCCGAAATAGGGCGCGGCGGGGGCACATTTCGCGCTGATGAACGCCGCCGGCATGTCAAGATCCTCGAAGTGACG
>JAJPKG010000383.1 GCA_021323815.1 Pseudomonadota bacterium | reverse complement strand
GCTTGAATGGCGCGCCCCGCATACGCTCCACCTTGTTCTTGAGCGCGTTATACGAGAATTGCAGCGCCGGCGCTTTATTCTTTTTGACTTTGTTGGTGCGGCCCTTGCGCACCAGCTGATTGATTGTTGGCACGAACTGGCCTCCACCAATGTTCAAACTGGTATCATTATCATGCGTTCGCGGCAATCGGCCCAGCGCCGGAAATCGCCGCAACAGGAGCGGTGCTTCAATCAGGCGCACACACAATACAGAGAGCGCGCCCACAAACACCCATGCAATTCCCAATCTTATCATCTCGCAAGGGATTTGTCAAACGTCATGGGACTTTGACCGCGCCATCTTCTGGTCTTTCCGGCTTGCGCTGAGAGAATAGAAAAGAACATCCTTTTTCCCCAAAAGGGCATCACGACGCAGACCAACGGGCAAGCCTTGACCAGCGCGCTGCTGCTTGGGTTTGCCCTGACTATCTGTTGGACGGCTGATGCACAATTTCTATCTCGCTTGCCGCGTGAGTAGCCGCCCGCTGATGCGCAGATAGACGATCTCGCCCACCGCATTGCGCAGAAATTCCGCGTGCAGCCCCGCGAACGGCTCATCAATGCCGAGGATGCGATCATTGCCGAGCGTGGCGAAACGACCTTCTTCCGGCGGCGCGGTCGGCGGATCGCCCCGGCGCGGGAAGCCGCCGAGATCTTCCGCATGCAACCGCAGAGCGTCGCCATCCACCGACACAGTGACCTTCGTCCCGATGTTGACATAACACCCGGCGTAGGCAGCGAGATCCGATGGCGGCAGGGCGACATGCGGTTCTTCAGGCGGCTCCAACCCCAGGAACAGCTGCAACGCCCGGCGCGTGATGATGCGGTGCAGCTGCACGCCGCGATCCGCATTGGTCAGCACGGTGATGGCCCAGTGATGTTCCGGCACCAGCAGGAAGGCGGACATCTGGCCATTGGTTGCGCCGCCGTGTCCCACAATGCGCGCCCCGGCGTAGTCTTGCAGCCGCCAGACAATGCCCATTGCCGTGAAGTCATTGCCACCCGGCCCCTGCGGCGCGTGCATCAGCGCCATTGTCTCAGGCGCGAGCAGTCGCGTGCCATCCGGTGCGGTGCCGTCACCCAGGTGAAAGCGCGCATAGCGCAACTGGTCGCGCGCGCTGGATATGAGGCCGCCAACCGGATGCGCCGCGCGCGGCAGTCCCCAGGGCAGCGCGATCTGCGGCTGGTCGTCGCGCACCAGATGCCCGGCGGCGACGGCCTCGGTGATGGCATCCGACGCGAAGAAGAATGAATGCTTCATCTCCAGCGGCTCCAGCACCATCTGTTGCACAACTTGCTCATACGTCTGGCCGGTGATGACCTCGATGACGCGACCGGCGATATAAAAGCCGGCATTGTTGTAGGACCAGAATTCCCCCAAAGGCGCGATCTGTGGGCATTCATGCAACTGGGCTACGATGCGCGCCAGGGCGTCATCCCCGCGCCCGGTGTCGTCGAAATAATCGCCCTCCCAGCCGCCGGTGTGGGTGAACAGATGCCGCAACGTCACACGCTCGGCCACCGCTTCATCCGCCAGGCGCAGATCCGGAAGGTAAGCGCGCACGGGAACGTCCAGATCCAGCTTGCCGGCTTCCACCAGGCGCATGGCGACCGTCGCGGTAACGGTTTTGGTGGTGGACCCCACCTGAAAGAGCGTGTCACCATCCACCGGCAAGGGATGATTGATATTGGTCACGCCCTGCCCGGCCAACAATTCCCGCGCGCCATCGAGAATGCCCACCGCGACACCCGGCACGTGCAGCCGCTCCATCTGCGCGGCAATCTCGTCCTGCAACTGCTGAAAATGCTTGTCAGATGCTGCCATCAGGTACTATCTCCCTGTCCCATCCCCTGGCCTCCCTGTCGCGTCACTCACCGCCCTGCTCCCCATCCTGCGCATAGCGAGGGAGAGACCGTTCGGTGAGATCTCAGCGTTGATCTCTGTGCTCAGCCAGCCAAGCGATTTCCCCACCCCAGCAAAGGAGGGGCTACATCGCGTGCAGAATCAGCACGACGTAGAAGTACACCACGACGCCGCCGAAAAGCAGACTGTCGATGCGGTCCAGCACCCCGCCGTGCCCCCAGAAGAAGTTGCCGCTGTCCTTCACGTCCGCCTGGCGCTTGATGAGCGATTCCGCCAGATCCCCAACGGTGGCGGCGAAGCTGATGAGCAGGCCGAGCGCGAGGATGTGATACCACGTCACCAGCCCAGCGATGGGGCGCGTGAAGACGAAGACCGCCGCCATCGCCAACAGCGTGCCGCCGATAACGCCTTCCCACGTCTTTTTGGGGCTGACGGTGGGGGCGAGCAGATGCTTGCCCAGAAACCGCCCGGTGAAAAACGCCGCGCTGTCAAAGGCCCACACACTGAAAAAGACGACCAGAATCCACCAGAACTGCGTTGTGCCGCTGGTCGTCGCCAGACCGTGAGCGGTGAAGGCATACGCCTGACCCTGGCCGCGCAACGCCAGCAGATATGACAGGGGCCAGGCGAGATAGAGCGACATCACCAGCGTCAGCGCCCAGTCCATCAGCGCCTTGCCCGTTTCGCGGCGCAGCAGCAGCCAAGAAAGCGAGCCGAGCACCAACGCGGTGATGGTCACTTCGATGACGGTGGTGCGCCAGGCGGGGAACAAGGAACTGGCGAGGAGCGCGGTGCCGATGAGAAAACTGAACCAGGGGAGTGATTCATAGCCGATTTTGTGGAACATGGCGCGCAGTTCATAGATGCCCAGCGCCATGATAATCTCTGCGCCAGCGAAGGTGACCCAGCCGCCGAACCAGATGAGCGCCAGCACCACCGGAATGGCGATGGCTGCCGTAATCACGCGCCGGCTGAGGGATGTCACCCATTCCGGTGAGGCGCGCTCGGCCATCTCTTTTGCCCAGGAACCTTCTTTCGGTGGTTTGGGGGCGCGCTCGCGGTGCTTCCATATCCACACATGTTCACGCATATCGCCGGCTCCTTGTGTGGTGGCCGGGCCGGTCGGGCAGAAGGAAACGCGCGCTGCCCGTGCGCCCGCTGGCCAGTGTTCGGCGCGTCACTCGCGCTCATTTTCTGCTATTGTAGCAGACTTTTACGCGCAGATGCTCATCGCATTGCTACGACGAACGGGCAAGGCATGCCATCGCCCTACGGATTCTGGAGAACGGGAGCGGCCCTACCCCACTGGAGCGGGTTGTTCTTCAGGCACCACCTTGCCGAAACGCCGCGTGCGCCCGCTGAAGGTATCCAGCGCGCGGGCAAACTCGGCGCGGTCAAAGTCGGGAAACAGCACCGGCGTGGCGTAATATTCGCTGTAGCTCGTTTGCCACAGCAGGAAGTTTGACAGACGCATCTCGCCTGCCGTGCGGATGACCATGTCGGGGTCCGGCACATCATGCGAATAGAGATGCGCGCTGATGGTCTCTTCACTGATGGCTTCGGGCGGCGTGCCAGAGGCGACAATGGCTTTCACGGCATCCACGATCTCCGCGCGCCCACCGTAATTCAGGCAAACGTTGAGG
>JAJPKG010000175.1 GCA_021323815.1 Pseudomonadota bacterium | reverse complement strand
TGAGTTGGGACGATTCTTGATCCAGCGTCGCAACAATGCCGCGGAAGGATGCCCCATGCTCACCAGAGCGCTCCAACTGTACGAAGCGATGGGCATGCCCCAAGCAGCAGATGCCAGGCAGATAGCCGAACAATACGGCTGCCTCTAATCGGTGGTTTCCGGTGCGATGCTCCCGCCAGCGATCATCGCACCGCTTGCAGTGGCCCGCTTGCACGATGCAATATTTCCGTTGTGCCGCATGCGACACAACAATCATGCTTTCCGGCCCATCGCTTGACCACCGCGAAGCCATCCTCAGATGCAGCAAAAGCCCCATCGCGCCGCTTGTTACGCGGCCCCAGAGGCTCTCGGATGTGCATATGGGTCTTTGCTGGGTGCCCCCACGGCGGCTCGAACGCCGGTCTATGGCTCCGGAGGCCATCGCTCTGTCCACTGAGCTATAGGGGCGGGGATGACGCATCATCCGGGAGATAGTATAGCACATGATCGACGCGGATGCAATGGGGCGATGCGCCGCTTGACGCCGGGAGTGCCGCGTGATACGATGAACAGGGTGCAAGAACGCCTTGCGGGCCTATAGCTCAACGGCAGAGCAGCCGGCTCATAACTGGTTGGTTACAGGTTCGAATCCTGTTAGGCCCACCTGATAGCTCGTTCGCCAGGTTCAGCGCGGATGGCGCGCTCGCCTGGCGACTTTTGTGCGCGATGAAAGGCGGCAAACGATGGATTTTTTTGATCGCGCGAAGATTTTCGTGAAAGCAGGCAACGGCGGCAACGGCGCGGCGCATTTTCGCCGCGAGAAATTTGCTCCCCAGGGCGGGCCGGATGGCGGCGACGGCGGGCGTGGCGGCAGCGTCTATTTCGAGGCCGAGGCCGGGCTGAACACCCTGGTGGACTTCCATTATCATCAGCGGTTCCGCGCCGGGGATGGTGGCAACGGCGGGGGCAGCCGCATGCACGGCAAAGCGGGAGAAGACCTGGTGCTGCGCGTGCCGCCGGGAACGCTGGTGCGCAACGCCGACACCGGGGCCATCCTGGCGGATCTCACCACGCCGGGGCAGCGCGTGCTGATTGCGCGTGGCGGGCGCGGCGGACTGGGCAATGTGCATTTCGCCACGGCCACGAACCAGGCCCCGCGCGAAGCGCAGTTCGGCGAACCCGGCGAGGAGTTGCACCTGGCGCTGGAACTCAAACTCATCGCCGATGTCGGGCTGGTGGGGATGCCGAATGCCGGCAAATCCACCCTGCTTTCCGTCGTCACGCGGGCCAAGCCCAAGATCGCCAATTATCCCTTCACCACGCTGGTGCCGAACCTGGGCGTGGTGGAAGTCGGCGATTATGCGCGCGGCGACGGCACCAGTTTCGTCATCGCCGACATCCCCGGCTTGATCGAGGGCGCGGCGGAAGGCGTGGGGCTGGGGCATGATTTCCTGCGCCACGTGGAGCGCACGCGCCTGCTGCTGCACCTGATCGACGGCGACAACGTGGCGATGGACCCCTGGGAAGAATTCGAGGTCATCAACCGCGAATTGGAAGCCTATCGCCCGGAACTGGCGCAATTGCCACAGATCATCGTCTTCACCAAGATGGATTTGCCCGCCGCCCGCGAGCGCTGGCCGGAAGTGGAAGCGAAGGCGCGGGAACGCGGCCTCCCCGCCTTCGCCATCTCGGCTCCCACCCGCGAGGGCGTGCTGGATCTCATCAATTTCACCGCCGCGCAGTTGCGCGAGATCCCCACGCGCCCGCTGCCGGAGGTCGCTGCCGCCGGCGTGAGCGACGAGGGCACGGTGACGCTGCGCCCGCAGGATGATACCAGCTTCACCATCACGCAGGAAGGGCGCGTTTTCATCGTGCGCGGCAAGCGCGTTGATCTCCTGGCGCAGATGACCAACACCGAGACCGAAGAAGGTCTGGCGCGGCTGGAAAAACAGATGCGCAAGCTGGGCGTCTTTGACGCGCTGGAAAAAGCCGGCGTGCAGCCCGGCGACACCGTGCGCTTCGGCCCCGTCGAACTCGGCTGGGGCGAAGGATGACGGGCGCGGCATGCCGTCACCCGTGCAGATGCGCAAACCCCACCGCCGGGTGAGATCGAGATCACTGGACACGGAGCATATGATGGTCTAGGCTGAGACCATGATGTGATCGCGGTGGGAAAAAGCACATCCAGTCCGCGCAGGCGACGGGCGAGGCATGCCATCGCCCCTACGTCCGGCATGCGATGGCGGACTTCGCGGCCACAAGCCCATAGGCGCGGCTTGCACCACCCGCCCGCTCCCGCCGCCCAACCACCAGGCAGAGGATGTTATGCCCCTAGCGAGATCGAATAAGAACACCGGCACGCTTCCCACTGCAACCAGCACGCCGCCCAGCCGCGTCGGCTTCCTGCCGGATACTCCCCGTGCCTGGCCACGTGGGCGTTTGGACGAGATGACCTACATTCTGGGCGACCTGGGGCTTTCCATCGCCCGCTTTGTGACGTGGAGCGTTGCCGCGCTCGCCCGGTTGATCTTCGCCGTGCTGCATCTGGTGGCGCGCGGGGTGGGCACGCTCATCGGCAAGGTCAGCGGCGACCGCGTGAAACAGCGCGCCGGCGAGATCATCGGCTGGGTGCTGGTGGTGATCATCATCGTTGCCACGCTCTCATCGCTCAGCGTCACGCGGGATTGGTTTGCCGCGCACTGGCCGCATCCCTCGGCGCAAACCTATCGCACGCTCATCCCATCCGGTCCGTGCCAACAGATGCGCGCCGCCTGCGTCACGCCCACGCGCTCATTGGCCGGCGCGCCCAGCATCAGCGCCGCCACCATCCTCAGCGTGCTGCAATCCTATCACAGCCCGGCGGCAAATCAAACCTTCGCCAACCAACTCTATGATCTGGGCCTGCACTATAACGTGAATCCCGCATACGCGCTGGGATTTTTCGCCTTTGAGTCGCAGTGCGGCACCAGCGGCATCGCCACGCACACCCATTCGCTGGGCAACGTGCGCTATACCCAGAGCGCCAGCCCGGTCAGCTACGGCAATTACAACGGCTATCGCCAATATGCATCCTGGCGCGACGGCGCGGAGGACTGGTATTGGGTGATTCGCACGTTTTATCTCAACAAAGGCGTGAGCGACATTTTCCAGGTGACGCCGATCTATGCTCCTTCCACCGACAACAACGATCCCCAACTCTACGCGCAGACCGTCTATCAACTGGTGCAGCAGTGGGGTCAGTGACAATCACAATCTTCACCCCGTAAAATCCCGCGAAAATCCCCACTCTGCGAATGCTTGACAGGATCAGCAGGACCGTTCGACAATGAGCGAGTGAAACTGCACGAATTGACCGTGAGAAAAGGGACGAGAACACGCAGGCCCCGAAGATGAAGAAGAAACGCGAAGGTTTTGAAGCGTGTGCGCCGCCTCGCGTCGCTTTGGTTCTTGCGCGTGCCTCGCGTTTCCGTCCTTTGGCAGCACCCCATGTGAGGAGCAGCGATGAAGATTCACGAGTACCAGGCGAAGGAGATTCTGCGGCGCTACGGCGTGCCGGTGCAGCCTGGCAAAGTGGCGACGACGCCCGAAGAGGCCGAGCAGATTGCGCGGGAATTCGGCGTGCCGGTGGTGATCAAGGCGCAGGTGTATGTCGGTGGGCGCGGCAAAGCCGGTGGCATCCAGTTCGGCGACACCCCTGAACAGGCACGCGAAGCGGCGGCGCGCGTGCTGGGGATGGATATCAAGGGGCTGACCGTCCAGAAGGTGCTGGTGGTGCCGAAGCTGGAGATCAAGGAAGAGTATTACGCCGGCATCATCATGGACCGCGCCAGCCAGGCCCCGGTGGTGATGGTCAGCGCAGCGGGCGGCATCGACATCGAAGAGGTAGCCGCCAAAACGCCGGAAAAGATCATTCGCCGGGTGATGGATGTGCGCTGGGGGCTGCTGCCCGAACAGGCGCGGCAGATGCTCGCCGACGCGGGCGTGCCGCATACGGTCGTCGCCAAAGGCGGAGCGATTCTCGCCGCGCTGGCCAAAGCCTTTACGGAATCCGACGCAACGTTGGCCGAGATCAATCCCCTGGCGCTGACGGCGGACGGGCAAGTGATGGCGGCGGACGCGAAGATCCTCATCGACGACAACGCGCTCTATCGCCAGAAGGAATATGCCGCGTGGGCCGAGCCGGAAGAAGCGAACCCCCTGGAATATCAGGCGAAAGAGGCCGGCCTGACCTACGTGAAGCTGGATGGTGACGTGGGCATCATCGGCAACGGCGCGGGCCTGGTGATGACCACGCTGGATATGGTCGCCCGCGCGGGCGGCAGGCCGGCCAACTTCCTTGACATCGGTGGCGGCGCAAAGGCAGACGTGATGAAAAAAGCGCTGCTGTTTGTCGCCAGCGATCCGCAGGTGAAGGGCATTCTGGTGAACATCTTCGGCGGCATCACGCGCGGCGACGAGGTGGCGCGGGGCATCATCATGGCGCAGAGCGACCTGCCCGCCGGCATGCCGATTGTGGCGCGCCTTTCCGGCACCGGCGAAGAAGAAGGCCGCACGCTGCTGGCCAACGCCGGGCTGCTGTGGGGTGCGGATATGCGCGATGCCAGCGAGAAGATCGTCGCGGCCATCAAGGAGCGGGGGCAACAGTAAGATGAGCATCTTGTTTGATAAGAACTCGCGGGTGATCGTCCAGGGCCTTACGGGGCGCGAGGGCAGTTTTCACACAGCGAATATGGTGAAGTCGGGCACGAACGTGGTTGGCGGCGTCACCCCCGGCAAGGGCGGCACTGAAGTCCAGGGCATTCCGGTCTTTGATACGGTGAAACAGGCGGTTGCCGCGACCAATGCGAACGTGTCGTGCATCTTCGTCCCACCCCCCGGCGCGGCGGATGCCATCATGGCTTCGGCAGAGGCGGGCATTCCGCTGACCATCTGCATCACCGAAGGCATTCCGGTGAATGACATGGCACGGGTGGCGGCATTCTTGAAGGAGCATCCCACGCGGCTGATCGGCCCCAACTGCCCCGGCCTGGCGACGCCCGGCGCGGGCAAAGTGGGCATCATGCCTTACCACATCTTCAAGGAAGGCGACATCGGCTTCGTCTCGCGTTCCGGCACGCTCACATATGAGGTGGTGGCGTTGCTGACGGCGGCGGGGCTGGGCCAGTCGTCGGTCATCGGCATCGGCGGCGATCCCATCATCGGCACCACATTCACCGACGTGCTGCGCCTCTTCGAGCACGATCCCGCCACCAAAGCGGTGGTGATGTGCGGCGAGATCGGTGGCAGCGACGAGGAAGACGCGGCGGCATACATCCCCCAGATGTCCAAGCCGGTCGTTGGCTTCATCTCTGGGCGCACCGCGCCGCCGGGCAAGCGCATGGGCCACGCCGGTGCCATCGTTTCCGGCAACACCGGCACCGCCGCCGGCAAGGTCGCCGCGCTGCAAGCTGCCAACGTGCCGGTCGCCGAAACAATCTTCGACATCCCCGCCCTAGTGAAACAGGCGCTGGGGCGCTAAGGGGCTGCCTCGTTTCAGACCACCAGGGCGTGATGAGTGAGAGCCATCTCAGCAGCCTCAGCTTGCGGTGCCGGGGCTGCTGAGATCAATAATGGGCGTCGGTCGCGCCACGCACCACTACGGCACCAGCGGGTCTTGCCCGTTGATGAGCCAGGCAATATCTTGACCAGGAACGTTCACGCCCTGGTTAATATGTCCCCAACCCGTTGGAAGCCAGCGATCAGCCGCTTCATTTTTGCCTTTGTCGCCCCAGCAATTCCAGGCTTCGTTCGGGTTAAATGGTGGTACCTTGCCAGGATGAGCCGTATCACACACCGCAAATTCCGTTGTGAGTTGCAACGGCACGCGATCCTTCGTGTAAGGATCGCAGAATGATTTCGGATCCATCACGTTCATGCCCTTCCAGGGAGCAAGGCCGGTGTTGCAGTTCAAAATGGCAAGATGCATGTCATCCGGCACCGGGAAGTAGCCACCTGGCTCTTCTGTCGAGAATCGACTGGGCAAGGTCCCCGGCATATGCAGCCGGTTGATGGCAAAAGACATCACATCATGGAAGATGTAACCGGCACCAGCAATACCGATGATATTTTGCGCTGACTCTGCATCGGCATTACCAACCCACACCCCCAGTGCCAGCCAGGGCGTATAGCCCATCGTTACGATATCGCGCTCGGCGTCGGATGTGCCGGTTTTTGCCGCCACGTCGCGGCCCCAGAAGTGCAGCGGGTTGTTCGGGCCGAAGTCTGCCACACGCGCATTGTTGTCATCCAGGATGCTGGTGATCATGAACGCGGCCTCTTTGCTAATGGCCTGATAACCCGGTGGATTCGCAACATATGGCTGAATCACCTTGCCGTCAGCGCGCACGATGCTGAGGATGGCGCGATAGGGCACGCGATAGCCTTGATTGGCGAAGGTACCATAGGCGCTGGTCAATTGGATCAACGGCACAGGCTGGGTGCCAATGGCAGTTGAGGGGCCGACATCGTTGGATTTGAGTGTGGTGATACCCAATCGCTGCGCCATCGCAATCAGCGGCGAGGGGTTATTGGGATCAGCGCGCAAGCCGACGTAAGAAAGCGCCAATTCTGCCGGTGTGTTGAGCGAGTTGCCCAACAGATATTTGATCGGCTGCGGCCCTGCCCAGGTCCAATATTCATCGTTATGTGGCACATAATTGCCGGGGCACAGATAACCATCCGCTGCACGAGCCTCGGTGGAACCTGCCGCAGGGAAGCATGTCGGTTGATCGCGGATCACTGTGCCAGGCGTCCAGCCCATCTGCAACGCTGTCGCATAGACAACGGGTTTGAACGATGAACCCATCGAGCGCTGCGTCGAGATCGCCACGTTGAATTGACCGCCCGCACGTGTTGTATCCGTTGTGCCGTTATAATCCACACCGCCGACCATTGCCAAGATGTCACCGTTGCGTGGGTCGATCGCCGTTAACGCGCCGTCATGTACGTTGGTATACGGGCTATTGAGCGGCGTTTCGTAGCACCAGTTTTGATTATCAGCAAAGGGATTTGTATCGATTCCCCCCCCTCCAGCACTGTAATCAGGGTGAGCCAGATTACTTCCGCAATACCAATAATCAGGGAAGTCCTGTTGGATGTTGCGCTTCACCACGAACTCGGCGTATTGCTCCAGTCCCACGCGTGGAAGCCAATTCTCCTTCTTAGGATTATAATCCTTCGCTGTGAGCTTGCCAGTTTGCAGATCGATCTGGATGCGCGCCAGATCAGATTGGGGGATAGAGGGGTCGCCGTAGTCCAGCGTGGTATAGACGTTCAGGCCGGCAGTGGCGAATGCTTCCATCCCGCCGGGATAGGTCTGCGCGATCTGCCCCATGACGTAATCCACGAAGAACGGAGCCAGCTTGCCAGAGAAGGTGCCGTTCGTTCCCTGATATTGGCTGGCGAAGATGTTCACCTTGTGGCCTTTTTTATCCGTCTGGGTCAACAACTGATGGGTGTAATCGCTCATCTCCTGCGGCGTCAGCATCACTTTGTTGCCGTTGCTGTCGAGCTTATAGAGATACTGATCGTCGCCATATTGGTCCATCGACTTCAGCACGCCGCCATATTGACGCCAGACCGCGTTGTCGGGGTTGAGGTACGGATTGAAGATGTTGGGGTTGTTGGGCACGCCGGCCAGCAAGGTCGCCTGCCAGGGCTGCAACTGATATGCGCCAGACATCATAATCTTCGTCGGCAGCGCCTCGCCGCGATCTTGCAAGCACTGTTTGTATTGCTGCAAGAACGCTTGCTCTTGCGGATCGGTCGTGTTGGGCGAGACCACTTTGGGCTTCAGGTGAAAATAATTTTCCGCCGCCGCCTCAATGCCCTCATAGTTGAAGCCATAGGGGACGATGTTGAGATACATCGTCAAGATGTCTTGCTTGCTGTAATGCTGTGTCACGTTGATGGCGAGAATGGCTTCATCGATCTTACGCCCAATTTTTCGGCTACTGTCGCCCAGCACCGCCAACTTCACCAATTGCTGGGTGATGGTCGAGCCGCCCTGCGTGTTGCCGCTGTGGTTCAGGTCAACAGTGGCGGCGCGGATCAAGCCGATGGGATCGACGCCTGGGTTGCTCCAGAACGTGTGATCCTCGGTATCCACCGTCGCCGCCTGGACGATTTTGGGGATGTCGCAATAGTCCAGATAATCACGGGTGCCGTTTTGCTGGCCGAACGTCTGATAGAGCAGCACGCCGTGCCGGTCATAGATGCGCGACGATTGCAGCGTGCGGCTGAGGCCCAGGTTCGCGATGACATCGGCGTATTGTTGCGTCATGGCATACGCATAGCCGGAGCCGATGCCGCCGCCGATGATGAGGATGACCCCCAGCACCGCGAACACCGTCACCATCGCAGCCCGCGTGCCGGGTTTCATGCCGCCCTCGCGCACGCGCCGCCGCCGGTTGATCAGCTTCAGCGCCAGCGATTTGTTGCGCGTGTTGCGCGCGGCGGTGGGCTGTTGCGTGCCCGACGCGTTGCGCCCTCCGCCGGAAGAGCCGGCCCGGCCCGCAGGAGCGCGGCCATAATCATCGCCGTCATCCACCCACTC
The DNA here is from genome assembly GCA_021323815.1 of Pseudomonadota bacterium. Taxonomy (GTDB): domain Bacteria; phylum Chloroflexota; class Ktedonobacteria; order Ktedonobacterales; family JACDGC01; genus JAJPKG01. The sequence continues at coordinate 21,513 of JAJPKG010000175.1, read as the reverse complement.
GCGGTTGCGCGGCGCAACATCATCGTAATCGTCCCGGCGCGAGCGTGAAGGGCCAGCGCTGCGGCTGTCGGCCCGGCTGCGCATGGAGCGCACCTCGCGGCTGAGGGCGTCATACGCTCCCGTCAGGCTGTCGCGCACCCGGCGCATCATGTCGCGCGCGCCACCGCTGCGGCTGCCATCATCACGCCGCCGCGTGCGGGGCTGGTCATACTCATCACGCGGGCGGCTGCTGCGCGCCGGACCGCCGCGATAGGCATCATCATCACGGCGCGGGCGCGAAGATGACGAGGAACGCGGCGGCCCATAATCGCCATAGTCATCTCGCGGACGGCTGTTGCGCGGGCGTGACGGCGGGCCTGAACGCGGTGCGTCATACTCCGAATATCCGTCTCCCCGGCTGCCGCTGGAACGTCGCGGCGTCTCGTCGTCATACCCGCGCCGACCATAGCGATCATCGTACCCCATAGCCTGGTCATCCTCCACCGGAACCACCGACGGCGAGCGCTGCGCTTTCCGTCGCGGTCCCTTGTCACCGATGCTGTTGCGTTGTTGCCTATCACCAGCCGCCGATATGCCGGCAGCCCGCATTCTTGCTTGCAAAAGAGCATGCGTTGTCGCGCAGACCATTGTAACGAAAACTCGTGCGTCTGACAAGAATGGGGATTGCCGGTATGACCATTGGGGGATGGAGAGCGATCAAGCATAACCGCCGGCAGCGACCAGCGCCAGGGCTTCGGGGGGAACGAGATCAGCGATGGGTTGGTTGCGCGCAATGCGCTCGCGCGCTTCGGTGGAAGAGATGCGGCGCAGGGCGGGATCAAGCGGGATGAAGCGCACGCGGTTCGCCCAGCGGCGGTTCTGCGATTGCGCCATCAGCGCGGCCAGGTCGCGCTCGCCCTCGTCGTCGCGGGGAGCCACCAGCACTTCCGCCAGCCCAAACAATGCATCCAGCGCGGCATCGCGGTCGGTGTAATAATGCGGATCGAGGATCTGCACGATCTTGTCATAGCCGATGATGAAGGCGAGATCGCGCAGGTGAGGCAGCACGACACGGACGGCCTGCGCCTGATCGGCATACAGACCGCGATTGATGCACGCGACGGCATCGTGTGGAAGCGCGCTGGTGAGGGCAACGAGCGTCGCCAGGCGCAGATCCAGCGGGGCGCGCGTCACGCGCTCTTTATCCACCGTCACGCGGCTGATGGTCCACAGCACGACCTCGCAGCCGCCGTGTTGCCGCGCGCTCTCGGCCAGCGCCACGTGCGCCCGCGTCGGTGGATTGAACGATCCCGCCAGCACGCCCAGCTTGCTGACGCCGAACAGCCGCTCGCCACCCGCGATTACGGCGACCTTCGGCTGTTCGCTCGCATCCAGCGCGCGAATCTGCTCGCGGATGCGCCCCAGCAACACGCCGCCACGCAGCATCTCTGCCGCCCGCTGCTGTCGCAGCGCGTCACCCTCATCCATCGCACAGCGCCTTACAGGATGCCGCCGATAATTGCGCCGATCAGCACGCCAATCAGGTGCAGAATGGCGAAAAGAAACGCGCCAACGAACGCGAAAACGGCAATCACCGGATGGAAGATGGTCACAAGCGCGGCGAGACCGGCCACCACGATGGCGGGAATGATGGCGGCGATGATCGCATTGCGCACCGAGCCAGCGATTTTGCCGCCAACGATGCCGGCGATCAAGCCGCCAAAAAACGGAATCCACGACAAGAGCAGTCCGCCGAAAAACATCACCGTCGCGCCCCAAAAGATGGAGCCTTTGGGCTTGGTAGAATAGACCGGGGTGATATTTTGCATGCTTACACGCCTTTCTCTATCTAGCCCGGCATTGCTTGCCGGGGAATGTGCCTGTTCTCTTCCTGTATCGTAGCACATGGGCGCGCGCTGATGGTGCTAATCACATCACAGATCGTGCCTTATCGCTGAGCAAAATGGTCGGTGAGGTCATGCAGTGGCAGGCCGGTGCGCGCGACGATGAGCGCGTGTAATGCGTCGGCGCGCTGGCGATAGGCCGCCTGCCGGTCGCCCTGCACACCGCGCCCACCCAATTGCGCGTTTGCCGGTTCGCGCCAGGTGAAGCGCAGCCCCGCTTCCGTCATGACAAGATAACGAGCCGCCTTGTTGCTACCGGGTGGCGGCGGCACCACGCCCCAGGCGCGGATATCTTCCCAGGGGACAGCAGTGCTCCCCTCGCCGCTCAGCCTCTTGAGTCCGGTGACATCGGCAATAATATCTTGCTGGGCGCGGGCGGAACGGATCACGAGTGGCGGCATCATGGCCAACAGAACGAGCATGAAGGCGAGAAACGCTGTGGCAGCGCTCACCGCAAGCGGCCCGTCTGAAAACAGTTGGCCGAAATCCACCACGATGTGTCGGTCAAAGAGGACGACGAGGGCCGCGAACACGAACATCCAGACCACGACTTCGGCCCAGAATCGCCGTGTGAAGATGCGCGCATTCAGCTTGATCTCCGCGACGTGCGGCGCGGCGGACATATCAGGTTGCAACGGGGCTGTCGCCAGGGGAGCGTTCTGGATGTCTTCCAGGGTGAGCGTGAGCAGTGGGAAACGCCGGGACATACCCTGGTTGGCGCGCTCGCCCACGCGCGTGATGTGCAGCGGTACAAAGCTGCGCGCCGAGATGGTCGCCAGCAGCCGCGCCGCATCGCGAATATACGTCTCATATCCGCCTTCATAGATAAAACCGCTGTTCCGCTGCCGCGCTCCGCGCTGCGAGGTGGCCGGCACTGTGATTTTGGGATTCACGGTAAAGACGATGCCGTAATCGCTGCCCCACACATAATAGTCCCCCGCGCTGCCGTCTTTCGTTTGGCTGCGCCTGATGAGGACGTGGATATCATTCCAGGGAATGAACCGCGTTCGCTGAAACGACCGCTGGTATGTGATGCCACGATCATCCGCCGTGATGCGCGCGCGCCTGCCAGCGAGTGTGGCCCATAGGCTCAGTGATAGCACCAGCAGTCCGAAAGCGATGGGAAATGCAGCAGCAATCCAGTCCAGCGGGGTGGGGGTGGGTGGTGGCCCCAGAGTATCCCCAAACGCATCATAAAAGGGATTCAGCGACGTGCTGCCGAAAGCAGGAATCGTGCTGAAAACCATGACTTCACCAGAGAGTGCCACAAATGCACCGAGAAGCGGACCGACCAACAGCCCCGTTAAGGTGGTGCTTGCGGGCTGACGCCAGCCGAAAGTAAGGGTTTCACCAGTATGCAGCGCCAGAGCAGGATCAGGCTGTTGCGGCGCGGGAGGCGTCATCAGGGGATCGCCGGCGCGCAGCAATATCTGACGACGCCGGGGCAGATTGACGAACGCTATGAGCAGCATTACCAAAATGACCAAGAACACAATCGGCATGAAAATGAAGAATCCCCATGCAGCATTCAGGAAAATATGTTGCCAATCGCCGTCGATGACCAGCGCGGCGATGGTGACGCCCAACCATGCCAGCAGCGCAAAACCAAGCGCGCCCCATAACACTGCCTGCGCGCCCAAACCAGATCGCTTCAAGGACACTGCCGCCCTCTTCCTTCCGGGCGCGCTGCCCGATTCAGCATGCGCCCGGCGTGATGTCAGCGGCGAGCATGCGGCCCGCCTGCGGCTATGATATCACGAATGTTGAGCGGCGGCGACGATCTTGGGAGGCGTGTCGATCAGTTCGATGAAATCGGCGGGAACGAGATCTTGCCACCGTTGGTTGGGCAGCAGATCATACCCCTCTTGCATATAGGCGTCGGCGACGAAGACGGCGCACGAAAAGCGGTGCGACGGCGGACCGCCCAGCCGCAGACCGGGGAAAATGCGGTCGAAGGCGATGAGGAACAGGCCGCGCGTGTCATATTTGTCGCCCACATGGTTGCGCGCCCAATCCGCGACGGCCTCGCGGCTGGCAGCGGGCACGTTGGGGCGGATGCCGGTGACGCGCCGGTTGCCCAGCGGGCGGCGCATGACGCCCTCCGGCATGGCTTCGATCACCATGCCCTCACCGTCATAGATGGCGGTGTGGTGATAGTGCGAGCGCGTCACAAACTCGATGACCTGCGCGCCGATGGTGCCATCCGGGCCGAAGAGCAGGATGTCGCCGCGTTCCAGTGACGTGTTGATGGCAACGGGCGCGCTGAGCGTATCGCCCGGCCCCAGCACGGGCGCGACGGGGGCAGGCGACGGCGTGGCGGGATCCGCGATCTCGGCGGTGCCAGCGACGTGCAGCAGGCTATGCCGCAGCCACGCCAGCAGATTCACTATGCCGCCCAGCCACAGCGCGCCCAAACCGGCTCCCAACGCGATGCTCTCGCGCTGGCGCTCAGGCGGCGCGGTGGACCGGCGATCCATGAAGCTGAACCACGCGCCCAGCCCGGCCAGCACGCCGCTGAACAAAAAGCGGCGCACCGTCGGCTTGCGCGTCGCCCACAATCCCGCGCCCAGCACGCCCATGCTGGCCACCGCGTGCATGGTGGCGTCGTCCGGTTCCACCACGTTGGGATGATGCTTGGCAACCGAGCGCCACAGAGGCGTGACGATGTTGCCCATCGCGCCGGTCAGCAAAAATGCCAGCGCTTCCAGCCGCATGCGCAGCCGCCAGAAAATGGCTGCCAGCGCCACCGGCACGAGGCCCAGCGCCAGGGCGTGCCGCTGCTGTTGCCGGCGCGAGCCACCCAGTTGCTTCGGCGCGGGCAAATGTTGCCACAAGCCGAGTGTATGGCTCAACCACGCCAGCGCGCCGATGATGCCGGTGATGAGCCAATACCAACTGGCAAATTGGCTCATGCGCCGCGCGCTCTCGGCATCCGAATATTCATTCGGCGAGCGGTCGTTGTCTTTGGGGGCCATCGTCCGCATGAGTTCCACGAACGGCGAGGGCGTGGGTTCGGGCGTGGTGGGCTGTTGCCCCACAATGACTGTCAGCTTGCGCGAGGCAACATTGATATTCGCCGGCAGCGTGCCGATCTCCTCACCGTCCGCCGTCACCGGCAACAAATGCTTGCTGCTGACGCGAATGCGCTTGGCGCGGCGCATCTGTACCCGCGTATCCAGCTCGCGCCGCCCCTGCATGATGGACCAATAATGGCGGATGAGATCCCACCGGCGCGACTGGCGAATGATGACGACATCCAGCAGGCCGTCATCCATGCGCGCGTCGGGGGCCATCTCGAAGCCCAGACCATAACGCGGGGTGTTGCAGATCGAGATCTGCTGGGCACGCACCAGCCGGCGCCGCCCGTCGAGTTCGATGACGAAGCCATAAGGTTGCAGCCGCCACAGCCGGCGCAGCATGGCCGCCGTCGCCCGCAGCGCGCCGAAAATCCCCTGGTGGCGCGTCTGCTCGCCCAGCGCGAAAAGCGGCGCTTCAAAACCGATGCTTACCACTTCCAGAAACGGCTTGCCGTTGACCATGCCAACATCCAGCAACTTGCGCCGTCCGGTGAAGATCAACTCGCACGCGGCATCGACATCTTCGGGGATATACAAACTGCGGGCGATATTGTTCATGGTGCCGCAGGGAATGATCCCCAGCGTTGTCTTCGTGCCCAGCAAGCCTTTGGCGACATCTTGGATGGTGCCGTCACCGCCGGCGGCGATCACCAGATCAACACCGTCCTGCACGGCTGCTCGCGCCTGGCGCGTGCCATGATCCGTTTCGGTGGTGTGCACCACGTCCGTTTGGATGCCGTGCTCTTCCAGCCGCGCGCAAATGCGCTCAGCGATATCGTGCGATTCCGTGCCGTGCCACGCCTGGGGATTGATAATCAACCTGGCGCGTTTCACCTGCTTGGCCGCCTGAGTCGCGGCCTGTGGTTTGCTACTGCTCATATCTGCCCCGCCCCCGTTTCCGCGCTGCGATGCCGGAATGGTATCACTGGGAATCATAGCACGCGCAGATGAAAAACGGCTAAGCGTCCCCGACCGTTTGACAGTCCGCACGGCTCCGGGGGCAACAAAGCAGAAAAGCTGCCAAACTGAAGAGCCACCTCCCCAGCCGGCGGCCAATTTGCGGCGAAAGCGCAATGAAACAGAACAGTGAGCGCGAGAAAACGTAGTGGGTATATCATGTACAGGATGGCGCAAAGATGCTGTGATACGCTCACATATTTTTGATCCATCAACATAACCTCTTGACAGCAAATCCTATTTCCGGTATACTCTCTCTTGTACTCGCTTTTTCATAGCAGAGATGTTCGTTTGTTTTGTTGCCCCAACAAGGAGGGGTATGATGAAGCCTGAGAATAGCATCCCTACGCATCCTCGCGCACACAACAACAAAAAGCTACTTATTAAGGAATGGCAGGAGATCCGCCAAGTGGCGCAGACGGATCCTGACGAAGCCTATAAGCGTATTGACGAGATGGTGCCGCATCTCGATGAATATACAGCTGGCCCAGATATCTGGTTCAATCTCGCCGCTGTGGCAGGACGTGTCGATCATGATCGCGCCCAATATGAAATCGCTGAAGCGGGTTTGCGCGAGCACCCCAATGATGTTGATTTGCTGTGCTCACAGTTTCAACAATTTTACGCGAAGTCAGATATGTATTATAGCCCACAAGCTGCCAGAGAACGCTGGGAATATCTGCGTAAGCTCCCTATTGAGCAGACAGGACCGGCCTGGCGCTTTTGGGTATATGGCGCAACGTATTATTCATCTGAGTTGAAAAATACTCAGGGAGCGGAAGATCTTCTGAGGCAGGGACTTTCTTATGTACGGCGTGACGGCATTATGGATATCCTGCGTGCCTTTCGTGGAGTGTTGCTTTCGGGGCCTCCGGCAAAATTGGTGAATTTTGCCGATCTCGAAGCTGAACAAGAACACCTTTTCCAAAGCGTGCAGGACCAGTTCCTTTTGGGCATTCGCATGGGAGTGGATAACAGTTACGTCTTAGCCATGGATCTGGCGGAGATGTATCAAGAACGTGCCGGCATAGCGAATGTCCCCGTTGCCGTTCAACAAAACTTATCTGATAAGCAGAGAAACTACCTCGATAAAGCGCTGGAATACCTTGCTCTTGCCGAGCGGCTCTATACCGGCGATTCGAACCATCCCATCTACGAGATCTACCTGGCCGAAGCGCGTGTGCTTATGGCGTTGAAAGAATATAGCAAGGTAGTGAACATTCTGCAAAGCCTTCCAATCTCTATGCAAGGGGATCAGTCGATTGCAACGATGCTCAAATTGGCACGGCAATCGATCGGTCTGCCCATTAGCGATCAGAAAGCCAACAGGGATGGGACGGGAGCTAGTTCACCATCACCTGAACTGATTGAGCAGATCCAGCAGGATGTATTGCAAACGCTGTTTGGAGAGGACGGCAAAGGATTGGAGCAACTGCTACGCAATAATCCTCGTTTGGTTGAAGTCGTCATCGACGTCTTGCAGCGCCTGAAAGGCGGTAAATGATGATCGCGATCCAACAAGCTCAAATTCGCCCTTTACATGAATATCCCTTACGCATGCCGAGCGCCTCGTTCGATCGCAGCCGTCTCGAAGAAAAAAAGCGTACTCCCCCAGATATGCTGGCGCGCGGGCATATGATTCAGCGCATCGCGGAAGATATCCGCTTGCGCAAACTCCCGATTCTTGGTGTCTATGGCACTTGGGGGTCAGGAAAGTCGTCGCTCATGAGCCTCGTTCTTGACATATTGAATAAACAGAATGATGATACAACCAATGATATTATGGTCTGTTGCTGGTTTTCCCCCTGGTACTACGAAGTCGAGGGAGAAATCGCCGCCGGACTCATCAAATCTTTACGCGATATCAAGCGGCAAATTGAGGCGAATGGAGATGGCTTGAGAATTGCTGATCTCAAAGGGATTAAAGAGCAAGCGGGAAAAGTGATTACCCATATCGGCAACATTGCCTCAATGAGCAAGCACTGGGGAGTCAATGCAGGGGGAACATTCTTAACGCATTTTGGGAAGATCATGAGCGGGGACGAAGTGGTAGAAGTTGATAAAGAAATGGAGAAACTGGTCACCAAAATCACCGAGAGCGTCAGCAAGGCCAATGGCGGGCGCAATGCGCGCCTTGTTGTCTTCGTCGATGATCTTGACCGTTGCGCGCCGCAAATCTTGGTGAGCATGTTTGAGTGGTTGAAAAATCATTTGCAAACCAAAAACTGCACCTATGTGATCGCGCTCGATCATGAAGCTGCCGCACGCGCCATTGTTGGTACATACAAAGACTATTTGGGCGAGAGCACCGACATCGCCTATGGCTATCGTTATCTGGAAAAGCTGATAGATGTGGAATATGAGCTGGCAGCCCCAGCTAAAGCTGAAGAGATGGCGATCCGCCAGGTGTATCCCGCCGATTTCCCCTACAACAATCTCGAGGATATCGCCCGCGCGGCGGTGGGAGGTGACTTTCCCGGCGTCACCAATATCCGCGACTTGATGCAACTGCGATCACTGCGCATCCCGCGCACGATGTTGAAGATCGTCTACCGATTCGGTCTGTCGCTGAATAATGTGGCCGAGGGCCAGGGGCAGGGTGACGAAAAGCTGCTCCACCTGCGCGGTGATTATCCCTTCTGGCTGCTCTTCCTCATCACGATCTATTACCGGCTCGATCCGACCTCCTTGACGGATTTCGCCAACGGCAAAGGCCCGCTCTTCGAGATCTTCAGCGGGCACGATCCGTTTAAAGATCTTCCATTGAAAGAGTTGCTCGACTCGCGCGCAGACAAGAAAGACGACCTGAACGAGTGGCTGAAGGAGGGGCCACGAAAAGAATTTGTCGATTTCGCGCGCGAGGCGAGAAGCCGAAGTGGCAATACGTTGCAGCCACCTGCTGCTGAAGCGCTCAGCCTCATGGCCCAGATCATTCGCGAGAATGCCTTGCCGACAACCCAGCCTGGTTAGGGCACCTTGCAGAATCTTTGCTCAGGCAAACGACACTTCAGCCCACGCTGGGCGATCATCTTCCATCGCAGCCCAGAGGGCGACTTTTCCGAGCCGGGAACATCTTGTCCCCGGTGGACCGCGCATGTCCACCCTATTTTCTAAAACCGCATCAACCACCGGCCATCGCGTTGCGCAGCTCCGCCGCTTTGATCTCCGGCACGGCGTCGTTGAGCCACAACCCAAAGGCGGATTCGGAACTGGCGGCAAATTTCAGCTTGCCGGGTGCGCGCCCGACGGGCAGCAACTCGATATGGAAGTGATAGTGTTCGTCGGCCAGTTGGTGAAGCGCCAGCATATAGGGCATCGGCGCTTGATAGACAGCATTATATGCGCCGACGAGGCGGATGAGCGCCTGGGCCAGTTCGTGTGCTTCCTCGCCCCCACGCGGCAGAGCGCCGATGTTGGACACATGCCGCCGGGGGTAAAGCTGCACCTCATAGGGATAGCGCGCCCATTGGGGGATGAAGCCCAGCCAATGTGCCGTGTCGATCACCACGCGCGGCCCATTGATCTCACCCGCCAGCGTTTGGCAAAACAGGCATTCCCCCGTTTCGGCATAGGTTGCCTGGGCGTGTGCCAGCTCGCGCTCGATGGTCGGCGGCAAGAACGCGACGCCATAGGTCTGCCCGTGCGGATGATGCTGCGTCTGCCCGATGGCGTCGCCGGAATTCTCGAACGTCATCACGCAGGCATAGCGCGCGCTCAGGTCCAGATAAATCTGCTGCCAGAGATCTACCACTGCCGCCACGCGCTCAGTGCCGAGTTGCGCGAAGGGCAGGTCGTGCTCGCGGGCATAGAGCAGCACATAGCACTCACCCAGCGGGGGGCGCAGCGCGGGAAAATCATTGGGGCGCGCCCACGTCTGCTGCCCATCCGGCCAGCGGCCCGCGTCGATATCCGCGCAGAAAGGACACGCCGCCGCGCCCTCGTGCCGGTTCATGCGCCCCGGCGTCTGCACCACGCGCTCCCCCAGCAGCGGATTCGTCACCAGCCGCTGGCCAGGTGCCTGGGGATTGCTTGGCTCGCTCATCAACACACCCTCAAAGTCGATTCTGAACAAAAAAGCGGCCCCTCATGAGCCGCCTTTGGTCCAAGCGCATTATAACAGAAATGGAGGAGAAATTCTCATCCTCCATAAGGAAGAGCGGGCGAGGCATGCCATCGGCACCAGAGTGAGCAGGTGGGGAGATAGGGCGAGCACAAGGCATCGCCCCTACAGACCGAATGGGAGTGGTGTGTAGGGGCAAGCCTTTGTGGTTTGCCTGGCCACCGCTGGGATGGGCCTTACACGCGCACCTTCACGCTCGTCTCGATGATATCACCGACTTGCAGATCGTTGAAATCATCGACCGTCAAACCGCACTCAAAGCCGGCATTGACCTCGCGCACATCGTCTTTGCCGCGTTTGAGCGAGCCGAAGACGCCGGTAAAGATCGGCTTGCCGCCGCGAAGGACCTTGACCATCGCGTTGCGCGCCAGCTTGCCATCGGTGACGCGACAGCCGCCGATGATGGTCTTGCCCGCCTTGAAAATCTGCACCACCTCGGCATGGCCTTCGACGACCTCTTTATAGACCGGCTCCAGCATGCCTTTGAGCGCCGCTTCGATGTCGTCCACCAGTTTATAGATGACATCATAGAAGCGGATATCGACGTGCTCGTTTTGCGCCACGCGCTGTGCTGCGCCATCGGGCCGCGTGTTGAACCCGATGATGATGGCGTGCGAGGCTGCCGCCAGATGCACATCCGCTTCTGAGATGTTGCCCACGCCTTCGTGGATCAGGCGCACCTTGAGCTGGTCGGTGCTGAGCTTGCTCAACTGGTGATGCAGCGCGTCGAGCGAGCCTTGCACGTCGGCTTTCAGCAGCAGGTTCAGTTCCTTAACCTTGCCTTGCTGCATCTGGGTATACAGCGTGTCCAGCGTCACCACCGAATTCGCTTTGGCCGCCTCGGCGCGATGCTCTTCCACCAGCTGCCGCGCCGCGCGCTCATCCGGCACCACACGGAATTGATCGCCCGCCGTCGGCACCTCGCTCAAGCCCAGGATGCTGACCGGGGTGCTCGGCCCAGCCGTCTTGATGCGCGCTCCGGTGTCGTCAAACATGGCGCGCACTTTGCCGCTGAGCGTGCCGACCACCACGATGTCGCCGATCTTCAGCGTGCCATCTTGCACCAGCATGTTGGCGACGATGCCGGAATTCTTATCGACGCGCGCTTCCAGCACCGTGCCGACCGCGCGCCCTTTGGGATTCGCCTTGAGATCCTGCACATCGGCGACGAGCAGCACCATTTCCAGCAATTCTTCGATGCCGATGCCCTTCTTGGCCGAGACCGGCACCAGCACCACATCACCGCCATATTCTTCGATAACCACACCGGCATCCGCCAGTTGTTGCTTGACGAAGTCCGGGTTGGCGTTAGGTTTGTCGATCTTGTTGAGCGCGACGAGGATGGGTACCTGCGCGGCGCGGGCATGGTCGATGGCCTCGATGGTCTGGGGCATCACCCCATCATCTGCCGCGACGACGATGATGGCGACATCCGTCACCTTTGCGCCGCGCGCGCGCATGGCAGTGAATGCCTCGTGGCCCGGCGTATCCAAAAAGGTCAGCGGGCGGCCATCTGCCGTCGTCACCTGATACGCGCCGATATGCTGGGTGATGCCACCGGCCTCGCCTGCCGCCACCTTCGTCTTGCGAATGGCGTCCAGCAGTGAGGTTTTGCCGTGATCGACGTGGCCCATCACCACCACCACCGGCGGGCGCGCCAGGCGCGGGTGATTTTCCGTGCTCTTGCTGACCATCTCAGCAGGTTTCGCCGCTGAAACGGATGGTGGAGGCGCGGCCTCGAACGGCTCGAAGCCGAGATCGGTGGCGACCGCCGCCGCTGCTTTATAGTCAATGACCTGATTGATGTTGGCGAAAACGCCGTGCGCGATCAGCTTGCTGATCAGTTCGTTCGGCGTCGCGTCCAGCATCTCGGCCAGATCTTTGACGATGATGGTTGAGGGCAGTTCAATGGGGCCGGTCTGGCGCACCTTCAGCGCCGAGCGCGAGCCGCCGGGACCGCTCCGGCCTTGATTTGGGCGACCGTGCCCATTGGTGGCGGGCCGTCCGCCCCCACCGGGGCGAGCGCCACCGGGCCTGCCGCCGAACGCGCCACCGGGGCGACCATTGCCACCGGACCCACCGGGGCGGCCATTCCCGCCCGGACGGTTGCCGCCAGCGGGGCGATTGCCGCCATTACCATTGGGACCACCCGCCGGGCGCGCAGTGCCATAGCCGGTGCCATTGGGGCGAGCACCGCCGGGAGCCGCCGGGCGCGAGCCACCGGCAGGGGGTGCCGGGCGGGGAGGCGCGCTGGTGCTGCCGCGCTGGGCATTGCCCGCAGCGGAACGTGAAGGGCCGGCATTTGCGCCGCCTGGGCGCGTATTTGAGGCGGAACCACCGCCATTGCGAGGATAATCTGGCATATCGTTGAGCACTCTCCTTCATCTCTGCATACCACAGGGCTGCTTGGGCTACGTGGCACTAAAAAAGCCGGGCGATCCCGAACCTTGCGGGATCCCCTGGCGGTGGGGCTGTTGTGGCATGTTGTCGCACGAGAAAGGGCGGCGCTCAACAATGGAGCGCGGTCCAATTATCTTTGCATAACGCTCACAGCCTCTCCGCGCTGGAGTTCCTCCGCGCAGACGTGAATGGTGGGACAAATGACTTCACATCTGAAGCCCGATGATGTTCTTCCACAGATCGTAACGGATATGAGACGATCTATGCAACAAACAGGGACCGACATCCTATCACAAAAGGACCAAGATGACCGTTTGGGCCTCACCCCCAACCCCCCAGCACAGCCAGGGAAGGTGACAGAGGCGAGACGCTGCTACGTATCGGGCGGCAGCGTCGCCATGAAGGCGAGCAGTGCCTCGCGATCCTCAGCCGGCAGCGCCGGCAACTCGAATTCGTGTTCCAGCCGCTGCTTTTTGAGGGCGAGATCCCAGCAGGAATATTTGGCGCACAGATACGCCCCCCGCCCGGATTTCTTGCCACCGGCGTCCAGTTCCACCCGTCCTTGCGGCGTGCGCACCACGCGCAACAGCTCGCGCTTGGGCTTGGTGGTGCGACAGGCCACGCACGTGCGTTCCGGCACGTGGCGCACCTTGCCGGGCCGCTTCGCCTTCTTGGGAGCCTTACCTGGTGTTGGCGCAACCATCCAGAAACCGCCCTCCTTTCACTGGCAATCAACTGAACAATAGCACGTGTGGTGCCAGAAGACCTCACCCCCGGTCCCCTCCCCACCGAAACGTCTGCTGGGGAAGGGGCGAGGCCTACGCCTGCGGCGGTTTTACGTCGATGCGCCAGCCGGTGAGCTTGGCTGCCAGGCGTGCGTTCTGGCCCACCTTGCCGATGGCCAGCGACAGTTGCTTTTCGGGCACGCGCACCACTGCGGTGTGGGTGTCTTCGTGCAATTCCACGCTGAGCGGTTTGGCCGGGCTGAGCGCGTTGCTGATGAACGTCGCCGGGTCGGGACTCCACGGGATGATGTCGATCTTCTCGCCGTTCAGTTCGTTGACGATGTTGTTGATGCGGCTGCCGCGCACGCCCACGCACGCACCGATGGGGTCAACGCCTTCCTGGCGCGCCCACACAGCGACCTTTGAGCGACTGCCCGGCTCGCGCACGAACGCCTTCAACTCCACCGTGCCGTCCACGATCTCCGGCACCTCTTGCTCAAAGAGGCGCTTGATCATGTTGGGGTGCGCCCGCGAGACGATCACTTGCGGCGTGCGCCCGCCGGTGCGCTTCATCTCCATGACATACACGCGCAGGCGCTGGCCGATCTTATAGCGCTCGTCCGGCACCTGCTCTTTCTTGGGCAAGATGCCTTCCAGCTTGCCGACTTCCAGCACATAGCTCTCATCGTTGTCGCGCCGCAAGATCGTCCCCAGCGTGATCTCATCCAGCCGGTCCTTGAAGGCTTCCATCAGATGCATCTGCTCGGCCTCGCGGATGCGCTGCAAGATCACCTGCCCCGCATTGCGCACCGGAATCTTATCAAGCAATTCCGGCATCTCAACGGGCAGCGTCTCACCCAGCGCGGCGTGCGGCTTCATTCGCTGCGCCTCGGCCAGCGAGATCTGCGCCTGGGGATCTTCCACCTGTGCTACCACGCGCTTGTTGCGCAGCATATGCACTTCGCCGGTTTTGTCAACGACCACCTGCACGTCATCCGCCGCATTCGGCGTTGTGCGACGATAGACATCCAACAACGCCCGGCTGACGGTCTCAACGACCAGATCGCGCGGCAAGCCCCGCTCGGCGATCAACTCTGCAATCGCGCTCTGGAATCTGCTTCCCATGCTGCTCCCCCTTTCATGCCGAGCCATTGGTGTCTTGTGCTGCCTACGTGCAGATATCAGACAAGAAGAAAAGTGGGCACAAAACCCACTTTTATCGGTCTGCGTCTGTTGTCTCCTCTAGTATATCACATCGCCTTAGGTAGCGCAAGGCAATTCGCCTACAGCATTGACACCCAGCGACTTCGTGACATACACTACAAGCAAAATGTTTTTTGTTCGGAGGCAGGGGTGTGTCGCACGTTGGGGGGCAGGAGAAAGTGTTGAATGGACGCGGTTGAGCAACGGCGCGATAAGATGGTGCTGCGCCTGGGCGCGCAGGTGCACCTGGATCAACTTCCCACCCTGCCGGAACGCTATCGTCAGCAAGCAACGCAAAGTGAGGGGCGACTGGGCAGCGTGTTGCTGCGCCCTGATGTCGGCGAGGTCTGGTGCCGCCTGAGCGGCGGGCTGGGCGGGCAGGTATGGCCCCCGGCCATCAAGCGTGTTGAGACGCGCACAGTCCCCTTAAACGATCAGCAGATGCCGACCCCACATGATTTCATCGAGCTTTTCCCCAAGATGCATGTGGATTGCCTGGACGGCGAGGAGATTGGCCGGCTGGAAGGCATCGTCATCGCCACCGCTACGGGCCTGGCCGATGCCTTGCTAGTGCGCATTCGCGGCAACATGGAAGATGTGGTTGCCAGCCCGCGCGATCCGCTGGCGGCACTGGTGCCGGAACAAGGCCGGGCATTGATGGTGCCGCCGGAATGGGCCGACAAGAGCGAGACCATCGCCCAAAAGCTGGTGGGCAAGATTGCGGCGACGCACAACTTGCACCTCAACGCGACGGCGACGCAGGTGGCGCACAGCCTGCAACTGCGCGACGACGGCGACTTGCAACAAGATGTCTATGCCATCCTCGGCAAAAGCCCGGCGCTGGCTCCCTATCTGAGTGATTTCCGTGTCAGCGTGCATGACGGCATCGTCACCATCGGCGGCGCGACACTCTCGCCGCGCTTGCGCGCTTCTGTTGAACAAGACATCTGGCACATCCCCGGCGTGCTGGGCGTGCGCAACATGCTGGAATAGCTGGCGGTTTATGCTGCCGGCTTTCGCCCCGCGATCAACAGTTTCTCATCGGTGTAAGCGACCACATGGCCGTCTTCGATCTCGATGTGAAACGCGGCTTTCGCGGCATCGTCGGCTTCCAGAAACGCGGCTTCCAGGGCGGGCTGAGCCTCTGCCGGCACCATTGCCCGCGCCACCCATTCGGCATAGGGGTGGCGGCGGGCATAGCGCTCGGCTGCGAACACCGCCAGATCGTTATCCGCGAAGAGTTGCCGCCACTCGCTTTCCGTTCGCGAGCGCACATGCGAGGGATCGCGCATCAATTCCACACGGTTCAAAAATGCATCCAACGCGGGATCTTCGGGGACGACGCTATCCACGATGATGACCAGTCCCCCCGGCCTGGTGACACGGGCGATCTCGCGCATGGCCAGGGGCAGCGCGCTGAAATGGTGCGGCGCAATGCGCGAAGTGACAACATCGAAGGTGACATCCGGCCAGGGCAGCGCATGGGCATCGGCCTGGGCAGTGGTCAGATTGTCGATGCCGCGCGTGATGGCACCCGCTTCCACCTGCAACAGCATCTCCGGCGTCACATCCGAGGCGATGACCTCAGCAACAAAGGGCGCGACAGCAAAGGCCGTATGTCCTCCACCGGTAGCGATATCCAGCGCTTTGCGCTCGCCCGGCGGCTCCGCCCCCACCAACTCGCGGATGCGCGCCAGTTCGTCGCCTTTCGCATGGCCGGCGCTGGTGACGTAACCCGCCGCCGTTGCCCCGAACTGGCGCTGCACCTGAAGCAGTTGCTCGGCATCCGGCGCGCCGGGCCGGTTGAGGCGCATGGTGATAACTTCGTTGCCGTGATTATCGCGCCGGCGCAATCCCGCCTGATAGCCGCGCTTCGTCCAGAAGGCGATGCCCGGCTCGTTCTGCACCAGCACCCCCAGCCCGATGCGCGTAATTCCCGGCTGCGCGAAGAGATGCGCTTCCAGCAGATCCGCTGCTTCGCTGCCGAACCCTTGCCGCTGATAGGCTTGCTCGATCAGCAGCAGGGCGATCCATCCGCTGTTGGGGGGCGGCACCAGCGCGGTTTCCGCCACGCCGACGCGCGTGCCGTCGTGCAGCGCGATGCGCCACACCACGCCGCCGGGCAGGCTCTTTGTTTCCAGCATATCGGCGCGCACGGCATCCAGGGTCATCACCGGCGTGCCGCTCCACGCGTTGAACTGCGCGTCGCCGTTGAAGGCCGGCAGCAACTCTTCCGCCGCTTCCATTCCCACACTGGTGAGCGTCAATCGCGGTCCGGTCAGTTCCGTCGCCATAACAGAGTTCCTCATCTTCGAGTCGCTTCGCCTACGTCACGGGCTTCGCGTTCTTGTCCTTCTTTCCCTATTGAAGCATGCTCCGCACGGTAAAACAAGCGATCAGGCGGTGGGGAGGGGGAAATAATCGACTTCGGTGTTGGAAGACAGCGGGTTGGGTTCGGGAATCCAATACACCTTGCCATTGACAATGGCACCGAAGCCGCCGGTGGCATGCGTGCCGAATGCGGCGCTGGTGCCGGAGGGAACACGGATCACCTGATATTGGTCGTCCTGGTCATCCAGGCATGCCAGGAAAGGACGATCCTGCGCGATGACGGGGTTCACGCATGCATTCTCGCTGACGGAAAGGGTTTTCGCCGCCACGATGTCATAGAGCATCAGGTTGCCGGCGTCGGCATCATACCAGGCGACATAGCGGCTGTTGAGGGCCACCGATCCTTTGGGTTGCGCGCTGATTTGCGCCGGCTTGGGCTGGGTGAGCAGCCACAGCCAGGAAACGCTCTTGTCGGCTGCGGCGGAAAACGCGCTAGTCTGATAATAGAGCAAGCGATTGACGAGCACGATGCTGGAAAATGAGCCGCCCGGCAGATTGACCAGCGTGCGCGTCGCGCCACCCGCCAGATCATAGGCCCGCAGAATTGAGGCATTCTGGCCGGGGACAGGCATGCCCCACACCACGTCGGTGCCGTCGGTGGCGAAATCGCTGGGCAAGATGCCGGCGTTTTGTTCTTTGGCGGCGCTATCGATCAAATGCTTGTCGCCGGTGGCCGGGTTCACCGCCCACAATTCCCACGACTGCCCCTGCTCTTCCTGTTGAAGATAGGCCACCCAGTCGCCGCCGGTGGTGAAACTGATGATGGTGCGTGGCTTGCCGTCGCTGGCGGTTGTGGCGCTGGCAAAGAGTTTTGGCGTGCCGCCGGTGAAGCCGGTGAAACTCAGCGAGGGCGTGCCGAGATCGCTGGCGTTGTGGGGCGGGGCGGCGAGCACCAGCCCGCTCTGTGTCGCCTGCAAACTTGCCGCGTGAAAGCTGCCCAGGCTGATGCTGGGCATGGTTGAGGGGATCGTGATGGCGCTCGTCGCCCGTGACACCAGGGCGGGATTCGGCGTGGGCGTCGGCGGAATGGGCGTCGCGGTCGGCGAGGAATTTCCGATGCCGAGGACGCCCCCGCCGTCTGAGCACGCGGCGACCACCAGCGCCAGCAGGGCGATCAGGAATTGCGGAATGAGGCGAGAGCGTCGCATGGCAGCCGTTCGGCCTTTCTCAGTGATCTTGCACGCCTGAGTATGCCAGGGGAGCGCCCTCCTGTCAAGCGCGATGGGAAAGACAGATGATATGATAATCTTCGGGGAGAACAATGCTGATGTGGAGGATAAGCAATGCTGGGCAGTTTTAAGGGGGATGCACAAGACAATAAGCCGGCTCGGTTTTACCTGCCAGCCTACCTCGCCCCAAACGGCTGGCTTGGCCTGCGGCTGGATGTCGGCGAGATCGACTGGGATGAAGTGACGGCTTTCGTGCACGACAGCTATCAGCTCATCGCGCCCAAACGCCTGGCAGCGCAACTCAAATCAACGACGGAATCATGTTGTAGGGGCAATGCCTTGTGCTCGCCCCATCTCTCCTCGTGCTCCCTCTCTCCATCTCTGCTGGGGAGGGAGCCGGTGGAGAGGATCACCCCAGCAGCGTAATGAGGGTGATGCCGGCGACGATGGCGACGATGCCCGCCGCCTGACCCCAACCAAACGGTTCCCCCAACCAGCGCCATCCCAGCAGCGCGGCGAAAACAATGCTGGTCTCGCGAATCGCTCCCGCGTAGCCGACCGGCGCGACGGAATACGCGAACAGCACCAGCAGATAGGTGATGAGCGATAGCGCCCCCACCAGACAGATCGTCGGCCAGTTGGCGCGCCATTCACCCCCAACCGCCCGCGCGCCAAAACGCCAGAAAACGACCGGCGCGCTGAGCAACGCCGCCCCATTCAGCACGAGGATCGTATACGGCAGCACCGGCGCGAAGCGCACCGCCGAGCCGTCGATGATGGAATAGATCGAGATGCACAGCGCCACCAACAGCGCGGCGGCAATGCCCTTGCGATGCCGCGCCAGCATGTCGCGCTCCGCCCACCACGCCCGGCTGCCCACCAGCACCAACCCCGCCAGCAACAGCAGCAATCCCGCCAGCCCGCCGAGGGATGGATGTTGCCTCAGGAAGAGCGCCGCCCACACCGCCAGCAACGCCGGTGCCGCGCCGCGCGCAATGGGATACACCACCGTGAAATCCCCAAGCCGGTACGCTTGCGTCAGCGCGACGAAATAGGCCGCCTCGGCCAGCGCGCTCCCTACAATGTAAGGCCACGCGCGAGCAGGCACGCCGCCCAGCAGCGCCAGCGCCGGCAGGCACAGGGCAGGCGCGACGGTCAGCCCCCACCATGTGAAAATCAGGCGCTGCCGGGCGCGTTTCACCAGCACGTTCCATCCGGCGTGCATCATCGCCGCTGCCAAGAGCAAGCCCAGCGCCCCAACCGGCATAAAATGGCTCTCCCTGCTATGAGGATATCAGCCATCATAACAGGGCAGACCAGTGTGTGGCAATGGGAATGTGCGTCTTCACCACGTCAGCGGATCTTGTCCGTCGATCATCCACGAAACGTCGATGCCCGGCGTGGTGACACGGTTCTTGGTGTTGCCCCAACCCATGTTTTCCCACTCGTCCAATTGCTTGGGCGTTTCGTCGCCACTGCTGCATTTCCACTTCTCGTTAGGATCGATGGGCGGCACGCCGCCGGTTTTGAAGCAATAGGCGAACTCGGTGGTCATGACCGGCGGCACGCGATCTTTAGCTTGCGGATCGCACTGCGACTTGGGACTGAGCACATCCATCCCTTTCCAGGGAGCGAGACCTGTGTTGCAGTTGAGGATGGCGCGATGCATGCCCGCCGGCACTGGGAAATAGCCGCCGGGCTGGGGATCAAGCGCGGCAGCGAAGCGGCTGGGCAGCGTGCCGGGCATGTGCAGGCGATTGATGGCGAAGGCCATCACATCATGAAAGATGTAGCCCGCGCCCGCGATGCCGATGATGTGATTTGCAGATTCGCCATTCGCGTTGCCAGCCCAGACGCCCAGCGACAGCCAGGGCGTATAGCCCATCGTCACAATATCCTTTAGCGCGTCCGAGGTGCCGGTTTTGGCCGCCACGTCGCGCCCCTGGAAATGGAGCGGATTATCCGGGCCGAAGTCCGCCACACGAGCATTATTATCATCCAGCATGCTGGTGATCATGAACGCGCTCTGCGCGCTGATCGCCTGCCAGCCTGAAGGATGGGGATTATAGGGCACGATCACCAGGCCATCCGCGCGCGTGATGCTCAGCGCAAAGCGCGGCGGCACGTGATAGCCCTGGTTCGCGAAGGTGCCATAGGCGCTGGTCAGTTGCAGCAGCGGCACCGGCTGCGTCCCGATGGCCGTCGCGTAATTCAAGTTGGCGGCGCTCAGCGTGGTGATGCCCAGCCGCTGCGCCATCGACATCAACGGCGAAGCGTTACCTTGCAGCCCGACAAAGGAAAGCGCCAGTTCCGCCGGCGTGTTCAGCGAATTGCCCAGCAGGATGCGCAACGGCTCCGGCCCCGCCCAATGCCAATATTCATCATTGTGCGGCAGGTAATGCCCAGGGCACAATAATCCGTCCGCCGGGTGCGCCTCGCTGGACCCCGACGCGGGGAAACATGTCGGCTGGTCACGAATGACGATGCCCGGATACCACCCCATCTGCATCGCTGTCGCATAGACAATCGGCTTGAAGGACGATCCCATCGAGCGATTGGGCGAGATGGTGATGTTATTTTGCCCGCCGGAGCGCAGGGTGTCGTCCTGGCCGGTGTAGTCCACCCCGCCGACCATCGCCAGAATATCCCCGTTGCGCGGATCAATCGCCGTCAGCGCGGCATCATGCACGTTGGTGCCGGGGAGATTCAGCGCCGTCTCTTCACATGACGGCTGATTCACCGAAAATGGGTTATCGTTCGTGTTATAGTCAATCCCGTACTTTTGGTCCACATGCGACAATAAGCCAAATGTGCAATACCAATAATCCGGATAGTCATAGCGGATGTTGCGCTTCGCAACAAACTCCGCGTATTGCTGCAAGCCGACGCGAGCCAGCCAGCCGCCCTCTTTCTGCGCGTCATAGTGATCAGCGGTGAGCCTGCCGGTCAGCTTGTCAACATGAATGCGCCCCAACTCATCATCCGTAATGGACGGATCGCCATAATCCAGCGTCGTATACACGTTCCAGCCGGCGGTGTCGAAGCCTTCTTCACCATTGGGGAAAAGCTCTGAAAGCTTCTGAATGACGTAATCGACGAAAAAGGGGGCCAGCTCTTGCGACTGCGCGTTCGAGGAACGCTGGAAGCGGTTGGCGAAAATGCGATCCTTCCGCCCCTTCTTATCAGTGTGAGTGATCTGCGCCAGCACATACGCGCTCATGGTATCGGGCGACACCTGATGCCCGTTGAGCGTGATGGCTGCCGCGTCGCCGTTATGCACCATGCTCAGCAGCACGCCGTCATGCATGCGTTGCACCGCTGCCTCCGGCGCGTAATAGGGATTATAATCAGTGGGGCTGTTGGGCACGCCGGCCAGCAGCATTGCCTGCCAGGGTTGCAGTTGATACGCCGCCGACATCTCGATATGCGCGGGAATCGGCTCGCCACGATCGCGCATGCATGGCAGGTAATCTGCAAGGAACGCGCGCTCCACCGGATTGGTCGTTTTGAGCGAGATATTTTTTTTGGGAATCAACTGAAAATAGTTCTGCGCAGCGGCTTCGATGCCCTCATACACGAAGCCATAGG
>JAJPKG010000406.1 GCA_021323815.1 Pseudomonadota bacterium | reverse complement strand
TTGCGCCTACTCGTGAGGGAGCAGTCCAACGCTATCAGCAACGGTGCCTGTTCTATCAGGCGTTAGACGAGCAAATTCGTTTGGCACATCTTCTGGAAGCTATGAAAGAAGGCGAGGAAACAGTTTGACTGATGACAAGTCTGTACAGAAAAAGAAGTCACGCCGTAAGTCCGAAAAGATCTCATTAAAGCCGCTCACCTTTGATGAGGCAGTAGCAGGGTTGCTTCAGACGGAGCCTCCCTCCAAGCCCCCAAAAACGCACCCAAAGCGCATGCCGAAAGTACCTCCCAAAGATCAAGAGCAACGGGAAGGGTAAATCCCTTCCCACTATTTCCGTTACCTTGCTTTGGGTCCATCAAGTGCATAATCGCGTTGTGTTTTTGGGACGGCTGAGAGCGTTTGCCCTTGATCTTTTCCCTGGCTCCGCGATATACTGTGAGGGTGACTGAACGATCAGTAAGTTGGGCGGGAACAGAGATTGAGCCATGCGTGACGAGCCGGCAACACTGCGCGCGAGCGGCAAAGGGGCCGACCCCGATGGCGAGACGCGCGAGCAGATTTTACGCGCTGCGCAGTCCTTATTCCTTGAGCGCGGCTATAAGGGCGTTTCCATGCGCGACATCGCCGAAGCGGTGCATGTGTCTCAGGCGGCGCTCTATTATCATTTTCCGCGCGGGAAAGACGAACTGCTGTTTTCCATGATGGACCGCATGTTCTCGCTCTGGAACAGCAAATTGCAACAGGTCATCGCGCAGGGTGGTCCGCTACGCGATCGGCTCACGTTTATCGCCCGGCACTTTTTCAGCACGCCGTTTGATCGCATGATGGTGTTGCTGCGCGACATCCACACGGTGGTCCCTGAATCAGCGGGACGTGATGCTTTGCATCAGCGCATGAGTGCCATTCAAGACCACTATAGCGCCATTTTTCAGGAAGCGATGGACGCGGGCGAGATCCGTTCCGATCTGCCGGCGGCCTATCTGGCGCAGCTGTTCGGCGGCATGCTGCTGGGCACCATGCGCTATATGATGACCGACAAACCCGTCGCTGATTCGCCGGATAGGTATGCTGAAACAGTGGTTGGCATTCTCTTGAACGGCATCACCAGTCAGCCATAAACGCGGTTACTCGCGCCCTAAACTTACTGAACGGATAGTAAGTTTTTCCTAGTGGCTCGCATTCAATGAAGCGATATCTTGCACATCGCGAAGAAAAGATATATCTTCATAGAGAACACGATATATCGTGATGCGGGCCACACAGCGCGTCGATAGCAATAAGCAACAACTGAAAGAGAGGGGATATGATCCGGCTATTTCGTTTTTTAGCGCCGTCCAGCTTGTCAGTCTTGCTGGTGTTCGGCTTGGTCTTTTTGCAGTCGCTCTCGAACCTCTATCTGCCAACGTTGCTGGCGGATATCGTGGATAACGGCATCGTAAAGGGCGACACGAACTACATCTGGCACACCGGCGGTTTCATGTTGCTGGTGACGCTGGGTGGCACGCTGGCCGCCATCATCTCCAGCTTCTTCGCCTCGCGCGTGGCGATGGGCTTTGGCCGGCGGGTGCGCGCCAAATTGTTTGGCCACGTGCAGCGCTTCTCGCTGCATGAGTTCGACACCATCGGCACCGCGTCGCTGATCACGCGCACCTCGAACGACACGGTGCAGATCCAGCAGATCACGATCATTCTGCTCACCATCATGATCATGGCTCCGATGAACATCATCGGCGGCATCATTCTGGCGGAACGCCAAGACGCGCAACTCTCGTGGGTGTTGATTGGTGTCATGCCCATCCTGGTGATCGCCATCCTGGTGATCCTGGCGCGCGCCGTGCCGCTCTTCACCATTGTGCAGAAAAAGCTGGATCGCCTGAATCTGGTGCTGGATGAAGGGCTGACAGGTGTGCGCGTCATTCGCGCCTTTGACCGCAACGCCCACGAACAGCGTCGCTTCGATCAAGCGAATCGGGATCTCACCGACACGGCCATTCGCGTCAACCGCGTGGTGGCGGCGATGATGCCGGTTATGATGCTGGTGTTGAACCTGGCGACCGTCGCCATCCTCTGGTTCGGCAGCATCCGCATCGACTCAGGCCAGATGCAGATCGGCGCGCTGATCGCCTTCCTGCAATATGCCATGCAGATCCTCTTCTCGCTGCTGATGCTGTCGATGCTTTTCATCATGCTGCCACGCGCCCAGGCTTCGGCTGCGCGCATCAACGCTGTACTGCGGATGAAGCCGGAGATCACCGATCCCCGCCAGCCGCAGCGCGCCGATAGCGAGCGTGGATATGTGGAATTCGACCATGTGACGTTCCGCTATCCCGGCGCGGAAGAGCCGGCGCTCAGCGACGTGTCGTTCCGCGCCGGACCGGGCCAGGTGACGGCCATCATCGGCGGCACCGGTTCTGGCAAATCCACGCTGGTGAACTTGATCCCGCGCTTCTATGATGTTGAGGCGGGCAGCGTGAAGGTGGACGGCGTGGACGTGCGCGCCATGACGCAGGAACACGTGCGCGAGAAGATCGGCTTCGTGCCGCAAAAGGCGGTGCTCTTTTCCGGCACCATCGCTGAGAACATCCGCTATGGCAAACCCGATGCCACCGATGACGAGGTGCGCCACGCGGCGGATGTCGCCCAGGCGACGGAGTTCATTGAGCAGATGCCGGAAGGATTCAATTCGGTCATTGCGCAGGGCGGCACCAACATCTCCGGTGGGCAAAAGCAGCGTCTTTCCATCGCCCGCGCTCTGGTGCGCAAGCCGGAAATCTATATCTTCGACGATAGCTTCTCCGCCCTGGACTTCAAGACCGATGCGCAGCTGCGCGCCGCGCTGAAACCGGAGATCAGCGACGCGACGGTGTTGATCGTCGCCCAGCGTGTCAGCACGGTGATGGATGCCGACCAGATCATCGTGCTGGACGAAGGGCACGTTGCCGGCATCGGCACGCACCGCGAGCTGATGCAGTCCAGCGAAGTCTATCGTGAAATCGTCTATTCGCAATTGGCGGCGGAGGAGGTCGCATGAGCACGCAGCGCACAACCATGCAACGTCCCGGCGGGTTCGGCGGCCCTGGTCGCGGCCCTATGGGCGGCGGGCCGATGGGTGGGATGATGATGGTCGTCCAGAAGCCCAAAAATTTCCGGGCGACGCTCTTTCGCCTGCTGGGTTATTTCAAGCCCCAGGCTTTTGCCCTGGTCATCGTCCTGGTGACGGCCATCATCAGCACGGTCTTCAATATTGTCGGCCCAAAGGTGCTGGGGCTGGCGACCACCAAGCTCTTTGAGGGCGTGGTGGCGAAATTCCGTCACATACCCGGCGCGGCCATCGACTTCAACTACATCGGCACCGTGCTGTTGATTCTGGCCGGGTTGTACATCATCAGTTCCATCTTCGGCTACATCCAGCAATACATCATGGCCGGGGTGGCGCAAAAGACGGTCTATCGCCTGCGCCGCGAGGTGGATGAGAAGCTTGCCAGGTTGCCGCTGAAATTCTATGACAGCCGCACGCACGGCGAGATTATGAGCCGCGCCGTCAACGACATGGATAACATCAGCAACACCTTGCAGCAGAGCTTTACGCAATTCATTACGTCCGCTGTGACGCTCATCGGCGTGATCGTGATGATGCTGACCATCAGTCCGATCTTGACGACGGTGGTGCTGGTTACGTTCCCCATGAGCATCTTCGTTACGACGGTCATCGCCAAGCGCTCGCAAGGGTACTTCCGCGATCAGCAGCGCGCGTTGGGCCAGCTCAACGGCCACGTGGAAGAGATGTATACGGGCCACAAGATCGTCAAGGCGTTCGGGCGCGAGCGCGATTCGCTGGCGACCTTCGATGACCTGAACAACAAGCTCTATCAAGCCGGATGGCGGGCGCAATTCGTTTCCGGCATGATCATGCCGCTGATGAACTTCATCGGCAACATCGGCTATGTGTTCGTGGCCGTCATCGGCGGCGTGATGGTGACGCAGCGCAGCATCAGCATCGGCGACGTGCAGGCGTTCATCCAATATGCCCGCCAGTTCACTATGCCCATCACCCAGCTTGCCAGCTTCACCAACATCATCCAGTCCACGATGGCCTCGGCGGAGCGCGTTTTTGAGTTGCTGGACGAAGCCGAGGAAATACCTGATCCGGTGAATGCGCCGGCCATCGCTGCCCCGCGTGGTGCGGTGGAGTTCCAGCATGTCAGCTTCAGCTATGCGCCGGATGTGCCATTGATCGAGGATCTCAACATCAGTGTCAAGCCGGGGCAGACCATCGCCATCGTCGGGCCGACCGGCGCGGGCAAAACGACACTGGTGAACCTGCTGATGCGCTTCTACGATGTCACCAGCGGCGCGATCCGGGTGGACGGCGTGGATATCCGCGACCTCAAGCGCGGCGACCTGCGGCGCATGTTCGGCATGGTGCTGCAAGACACCTGGCTCTTCAACGGCACCATCCGCGAAAACATTGCCTATGGCCGCGAGGGCGCGACGGAAGAGCAGATCGTGCAGGCGGCGAAAGCGGCCTACGCCGACCACTTCATCCGCACGCTGCCCAACAACTATGACACGGTGCTGAGCGAGGAAGCGTCAAATCTGTCGCAAGGGCAGAAGCAATTGCTGACCATCGCCCGCGCCATCCTGGCCGATCCGGCCATCTTGATTCTGGACGAGGCGACCAGCAGCGTTGACACGCGCACCGAGATCAACATCCAGCGCGCGATGCTGACGTTGATGCAGGGGCGCACAAGCTTCGTCATTGCCCATCGCCTCTCCACCATCCGCGATGCCGACCTGATTCTGGTGATGAATCACGGGCGCATCGTCGAACAGGGCACGCACCAGGAACTGCTGGCACGCAACGGCTTCTACGCCGACCTGTATAACAGCCAGTTCGCCGGTCAAGCCTTGACCGAGGCGGCGGTGTAGCAAGAAGAGAGGGGGGGTAAGCCCCGGCCAGACCGTGATCGTCACGGCAGGCTGCGGTCGCGCGCAACGCTGGGGCGGACCCCATTGAGGAAATTCGCCCCGGCGATGTGGCGTGGTGCGCGCCGGGCGAGAAGCATTGGCATGGTGCCGCGCCCCTCACCGCCATGACGCACATCGCCATTCAAGAAACGCTTGACGGCAAGACTGTGGAGCGGCTGGAACACGTCAGCGACAAGCAATGTCAAGCCACTATATAATAAGGATCAGGTGATGCAAAAGCGAATCTGGCGTTGGTCGATCTGCTCAGCACCATCGCAGAGCGCCGCATCGCAGATCCAGATGCAAGGAGCGCGATATCCCAAACACGTGCAGCAATTGACTGGCCGCTAAACGATGAAAGGTAGCTGTACCCATGCGCGCAACTCTCATGTATGCCGCTGGCGATGTCCGCGTCGAGACCGTTCCCGACGCCACAATCATTGATTCTACTGACGCCGTCGTGCGCGTCACCCATGCTTGCATCTGTGGCAGCGACCTCTGGCCATATAAAACGCTGAAACCCAGCGAGACCGGTCGCCGCATGGGCCATGAGGCCATTGGCGTTGTTGACGCCACCGGCAGCGATGTCCACACTGTGAAGGCTGGCGATCTGGTCGTCATGCCGTTTGCTTTCTCTGATGGCACTTGCATCTTCTGCCATGAAGGATTGCAGACGGCATGCCTTCACGGCGGGTTCTTTGGCATGGATAGTGGTCTCGGTGCCCAGGCCGAGGCGGTTCGCGTTCCGTATGCCGATGGAACGCTTGTGGCATTGCCGGTCGGCAAGGACGACGCGCTGATGCCGTCGCTGCTCACCCTTGCTGATGTGATGGGCACGGGGCAGCATGCCGCCCTCATGGCTAAGGTTGGTCCGGGGAAAAGCGTTGCGGTTGTCGGCGATGGCGCTGTGGGCCTGTGCGGCGTGATTGCCGCTCGGCGGCTCGGCGCGGAACAGATCATCATCCTGGGCCGACACGCCGAGCGGATCGCCCTGGCACGGGAGTTCGGCGCGACGGATGTGGTCAGCGAGCGCGGCGACGCGGCGGTTGAGCGCGTGCGCGATCTCACCGGCGGCTATGGCGCTCATTCGGTCCTCGAATGCGTCGGGCTGGCGGAATCGCTGGAGACGGCCATTAACATTGCTCGTCCCGGCGGGGCCATTGGCCGCGTCGGCGTCCCTCAATCAGGGACGATGCCGGCGCAACAGACCTTTTTCAAAAACCTCACCATTGCCGGCGGCCCTGCCCCGGCACGCGCCTACATCCCAGAGCTTCTGCCCGACATTCTCGCAGGCAAAATCCAACCTGGGCGCGTATTCGATCGGGTGGTGGGGCTTGACGAGGTGCCTGAGGGATATCGGGCAATGAACAACCGCGAGGCGCTCAAGGTGCTGATCACGCTTTGACCAGGGCCGGCAATGGATTTATCGCGTGATGATCGGCGAGCACTTTCAAGGCAAGGGATGGGGCTGCGCGGCCATATCCCTTGCCCCATCGCGCTGGATTATCACGAACAGAACGCGGTTGCGGCGCGGTTATACGCGAGCCTGGGGTTCGTGCCGACGGGGGAACAGGTTGGCCACGATATCATCGCCGTGCTTCCCGCCGGGGAAAAGCCGCGCTAAGCCCATGTCACATCGACAAACGTCGAGATCCCCCGAAAGGACCTTTTGCTTATGAGCAGGGCGCAACAGCCCCCGGATGTTGCCGTGTTGCTGGAACAGGGCTATTCCCTGCCCTCAGAGTGGTACGTGAGCGCGGCGCATCATGCGCAGGAGCAGGAGCACATCTTCCGGCGGTCGTGGCAATACGTGGGGCTGGCCGAGCAGGTGACACAGCCGGGTGATTATTTCACCATCACCATCGGCAGCGTGCCGCTGATCATCACGCGCGACAGGGCGAACGAGTTGCACGCCCTGGTGAACGTGTGCCGCCATCGCGGGTCCATCATTGTCACGGATGAGTGTGGTCATCGCTCGTCGCTGCAATGCCCCTATCACGCCTGGACGTATGATCTGAATGGAACGCTGCGGCAAGCGCCGGGCGCGGCGGATGAACCAGATTTTGATCGACAGGCGTTCGCGTTGCCTCAGGCAAAGCTGGCGACGTGGGGGCCGTTCATCTTTGTCAATCTCGATCCTGACGCCGCGCCGCTCAGCAGCATGCTGGGTGATCTGCCCCAGCAAGTGGCCGCGACGGGGCTGGATCTCGGCGGCATCAAACGCCGCGTGCGTCGCGTGATGGAGATCAAGGCGAACTGGAAAGTGGTGGTCGATAATTATCTTGAGTGCTATCACTGCCCGACCGCTCATCCAGGGTTCTGCGATCTCATCGACGTGAAGAACTATCATATCGTGGAATATGAGCATTTCTCCACGCAGACGGGGTCGGTGAAGGCGTCCGCGCAGCAGGGCAAGGGCAAGCACGGCTATGACGCGACCAAAGGTGTCAGCGAGGGCTTTTACGTCTATCTTTGGCCCAATTTCACCCTCAACATCTATCCCGGTCCCGGCAACGTGTCGTTAAATCTCTTCGTGCCGCTGGCGGTGGATCGCACTCTGGCGATCTATGAGTATTGCTTCGCCGGTGCCGTCAGCGAAGAGGAAAGCACGCGCTTCATCCGCTTCATCGATCAGGTGCAGGACGAAGATCTGGTGTTGTGCGAGAATGTGCAGCGCGGGCTGGCGACGGGCTATCTGCCGCAAGGGAAACTGATGCTGGCACATGAGCGGGCGTTGCGCCATTTCCAGCGGTTGGTGTGCCGCTCCATCACGAATATATAGGGCAAGGGGATCGGATGGCACGCCCGCCGGGAATCAAATTCCCCGGCGCAAAAACAAAGCCCATTTGGGCTGGCCGCAGGGGCGCAGCAGGCCCCGCCGCACACGTGATCACTTCACATCAAGGGAGATGTCATCCATGCAACCGAGTAACGCGAATGGCGTGTATGCTAATTTCATCAACGGCAAGTGGCAGCCAGCTGCCAGCGGCGAAACCTTCGAGAACCGCGATCCGGCGAATGGGGAGTTGATCGGGACGTTTCCGCGCTCCGGCGCGGCGGATGTGGAAGCAGCAGTGGCGGCGGCGCGGGCGGCTTTCGACGGCTGGCGGCTGACCCCCGCGCCCAAACGCGGCGAGATCCTCTATCGCGTCGGGCACATCCTGCAAGAGCGCAAGGAAGACCTGGCGCGGGCGATGACGCGCGAGATGGGCAAGGTGTTGATGGAAACGCGCGGCGACGTGCAAGAGGGCATCGACATGGCCTATTACATGGCTGGCGAGGGGCGCAGGCTTTTCGGCGCGGTGGTGCCTGCGGAACTGCCTAACAAGGCGGCGATGGGCGTGCGCGATCCGCTGGGCGTCATCGCCTGCATCACGCCCTGGAATTTCCCAATGGCGATCCCCAGTTGGAAGACGATGGCCGCGCTGATCGCCGGCAACACGGTGGTGCTCAAACCCGCGACCGACACGCCGCTCTCGGCGCTGAACCTGGCGCAGGCGTTCGCGGATGCCGGACTGCCGCCGGGCGTGCTGAACGTGGTGTGCGGCACGGGCAGTGAAGTGGGCATGCCGCTGGTGCGCCATCCGCAGGTCAACGGCATCTCGTTCACCGGCTCAAACGCCATTGGCCGCGAGGTGAATGTCGCTGCCGCCGAGCAATTCAAGCGCGTGACGCTGGAACTGGGCGGCAAGAACGCCATCATCGTCATGGATGATGCCGATCTGGATCTGGCGGTGGAAGGGATCTTGTGGAGCGCGTTCGGCACCACCGGCCAGCGCTGCACGGCGTGCAGCCGATTGATCGTGCAACGCGGCGCGCGACGAGAACTGGAAGCGCGGTTGGTGGAACGCGCCCGCGCTCTGCGGCTGGGGCATGGGCTGGACGACGCCACGCAGGTTGGGCCGGTGATCAATGCTTCGCAGCGCGCCAGCATCCATCGCTATGTGGGCATCGCGCAGGATGAAGGGGCAAAAGTGCTGTGCGGTGGCAATTTCGCCGAGGAGGGCGATCTGGCGAAGGGCACCTTTTATCAGCCCACGATCCTTTCTGATGTCACGCCGCAGATGCGTGTCGCCCAGGAAGAGATCTTTGGCCCCGTGCTGTCGGTGATTGAGGTGGCGACACTGGAAGAAGCCATCGCGGTGAACAACGACACGCGCTATGGCCTGTCGAGCGCAATCTTCACCCGCGACATCAACGCGGCGCAGGTTGCCATGCGCGACCTCACCACCGGCATCGTGTATGTCAACGCCGGCACTATCGGCGCGGAGATTCAATTGCCGTTCGGCGGCACGCGCGGCACTGGCAACGGCCACCGCGAGGCCGGCCTGGGCGCGCTGGAATTTTTCACCGAGTGGAAGGCCATCTACATTGACTATTCCGGCAAGTTGCAACGCGCGCAGATCGATAGCTGATTGCAGACGTGTGCAATCTCTGTTTGGGAAGAGAGCAACCACAAGGGCTTGCCCCTATAGACGCAAGGGCGAGGATAGTCTGTAGGGGCGACGCCTTATGCTCGCCCTGTCTCATCACCAAAAAACAGCCGCCCTCAAATGAGAACGGCTGGGGTGAGCATGTCTGAAGACCAGCCTATGCGGCGGATTGGGCAGGAACGGTGGTCAGCTTCACCTGCTGGTTTTGCCGGCTGGCCGAGACCAGCTCGAAGACGAAGGCGGCCAGTGTCAGCAGGGCAGCCACCGTCAGGCCGATGGCGGCATAGAAGGCGATGTCGCCAATCACCCAGAACGTCCACGCTTCATTCAGCAGGCTGCGCAGGGTTTCACCCTTGAACAGGGTGTCGGCTATCGCTTGATCTTTGGCTTTGGTTGCCGGATCCGTTGCTTGCAGCGCCTGGCTGCTCCAATACGAGTAAGGATGTCCTTGCCCGATCTCTTGCAAGTGGCGGGCGATGAATTTCTCGGCATAAGCATGCGCTTGATAGCCATCCAACACTTGCTGGCCGGCATATCGTTGCAGGTCGGGGAACAACCCCTGCGCCTGCGAGGCGGGGAAAACGATCTGTTGAGGAGCGAGCTGGTCGTGGATCTGCTGATGAGCGAAGCTGCTGGCATAATATGCCGCGCCGGCTGCCCCGCCGAACACCAAGAAAGCGATAACTTGCAGAACAAGGATACGCCAACGAATTGCTGCGTTCATCGAAGAATCTCCTCAGACGATGAGACACTGCACGAGAGGTCGTGCAGTGCGTTGTCGCATCAGCACGTTCTTAGGATATGGCTTGCATCTCTCAGCACATTCACGAAACGGTGCCATTCGCTCTCGTTCTGCTCACGAAAGAGTCGTCGATGAAAATCGCTCACCTTTCCAATGGCATGATGTGTTGTGAGGCCATGCAGCGTGTCAATGATCTCACTGTGAAGAGCGCAGACAATGGCGCGCCCAGGGCCTTTTTGTGGTAGAGATAGACTGCAAATTGTTATAGTTTTTTTATGCGCATCTCTGGTTTTTCTATGATTCATTCGTCATGATGAAGTTGATATCAAATAAAGCGGCTGGAACATGTCAAATCCATCACCCACTTCTCCGCATCCCGATTCGACGATGGAAACAGAGATCGTCGTCCCTGAGGATCGTCCGGGGAGTCGTTATATTCGCACGCGCATCCAATTCACGCGCACCTCGCCCAACACCACTGAGGCGCGAGCAGACATCCACCAAGTGTCGGCCCGCGCTTTAACCACTGATAAGCCGTCATTCTGGCGCGCGTTGCGCACCATGTTGATCGTTACGCCCATTCCCACCGAACAGGCGTTGCTCGAACGCATCGGCAAGGCGAAGGCGCTGGCCATTTTGTCCTCAGACGCGCTCTCTTCGGTGGCATATGGCACCGAGGCCTCGCTGGCCGTGCTGATCACCGCCGGCTATAGCGCCCTGAGTCATAATCTGTTGCTGGGT